>CAZXWD010000046.1:0-13380 GCA_964644135.1 uncultured Bacteroidales bacterium
GTTCATTGTTCATTGATGTTTCTTCCTTCAGCGCAAAATCCGTACCTCATTAAGCCGGTATGATCGGATGGTATGGAATTCAGCGGTTGTATTAATATTTTCGGCAATTGACTGTGTATTTTTCTCCCCTGTTGAAGAAATAATCCACATAGTACGGATACTCAATTGGCTATTGCTTGATGAGCTAAGGTGAGTTATTCAGTCAATGACCGGGTCTGAGACCTTATTAGGTTAGCATTGATTTAAACTTGTTTGCATTTTTAATCGACCAGGCATTCGGGTCGTTGTTAAAGTAGATATAAAGTTCATCGATCCCGTCCGGTTCCTGCAAGCGTTTCTTCCACGTTTCAAGTTCTTTATCACTGTAATGATATTCATACCATTCGTTTGCCCCGTGAAAGCGGGCATAAGCGGTTTTGGAAGTTGTGATGATATCATCGGGCAGGTCGCCGGGGGCAGAAAGGATGCAAAATGAAAGCTCATTATCCTCCATCAGGTTATAGATCTTTTTGGTAAACCATGATTTATGGCGAAACTCAAGCACATGGTTCATGCTCATATCGAGGGCCTCCGAAAATGAATCAAGCTTTGAAACATCCTTGTGAAGGTTTTCGGGGATTTGCCAGAGTACGCAACCAAGCTTGTCGCCAAATTCATGTAACGTATCCTGGAATTGCTGGAGGCTTTTTGAAAAATCATTGTCCAGTTTAAGCTTTTTCATATGCGTAAAATATCGGTTTGCCTTTACAGTGAACCTGAAATCATCCGGTGTCTGGTCCCTCCAGGTTTTGATATCGTTTACCTCAGGCATATTGTAGAAGGTGTTGTTGATCTCAACCGTATTGAAATGGTCTGCATAGTATTCCAGCCATTTTTCTTTGGGGAGATCTTCGGGATAGAAATCCTTTTTCCAGTGATCGTAGTGGAATCCGCTACATCCGATATATTTCTTCATGGTATCTGGTTTTGTATATGAAGTTCTACAATACTCAAGCCATTTTTACATATTCAGATCAGAACTTCCCATTTTACGCATCTTCGGTGAGGGTGACGGGTAATGGTTTAATTGTTGTACCCATTGATTATATTGGAATAAACACTTATATATGAATTCAAAATATGGAGGAAAAGAAAATGGCAATCAATTTTGAAAAATATGCACAGGAAGGAAATTTGTTTTTGAAGAAACTGGCCGGAGAACTTGGCCATCCTGAAGAACATGGGCGTACCGGCATTGTTCTCAGGGCAGTGATGCATACCCTGCGCGACAGGCTTACCGTGAGCGAATCATTGCATCTGCTTTCGCAGTTGCCGATGTTCCTTAAGGCAGTTTATGTTGATAACTGGAAATACAGGGGAAAGCCCGTGGGGTATAATAACATTGAAGAATTCACCAATGCGGTTGAAGAGCATCAGGAACAATATGGCGAAGAGGATTTTAGCTGGAATATGTCGACTGAAGAAATTGTGATGATTGTTTTTAAAGAGCTGGGCACCTACATTTCTGAAGGGGAGTTTGAGGATGTTGCGGCCCAGATGCCGGATAACCTCGCCGATTTGTTCAAAACGAGCATTCACGCAGGCAATATAGAGAAGTCATAACATCTCCTGCAGGGAGAGAGCAGGTTTTCAGCTTGTTTTCTCCCTTTTCTATTTCAAGATATTATCAGGTAGTGTAGATAGAATTGAACAGCACGTAATCAGGTGTAAGGTCGCTGCCCCATCCTTTGGCTTTTGCCCGCCCGTTGTGCAGGTCGAATTTTATCCTGACATGAGATTCGCGTAAGAGTTTTTTCATGTAGTGACGATCATAATCGTTAGGAGTGCCCTTATCAAGTACATTGATCAGTTTGTTTTCATCACCCAGAAAAAGGTCCGCTTTCTTGTAATCAAATGGAATGCCTGCATTACCTGCGGCGCAGATGATCCTTCCCCAGTTGGGGTCGCGGCCGTACATGGCTGTCTTGACAAGATCTGAATCGGAGATCTTCCTGATAAGTTTCCTGGCTGCCTTTTCACTCGGCGCATTGACAACTTCATATTCAATGAACTTTGAAGAGCCTTCACCATCAGAGACGATCAGTTTGGCCAGGTGGATCATCATATCCTCCAGGTTCTTCTTGAATTCAGCAAAGCCGGGATCCTTTTCGGTTTTCAGGATATCGTTGTTTGCCAACCCGTTGGCCAGTACGGCCACCATATCGTTGGTGGATGTCACCCCATCTACCGTGATCATGTTGAACGATCTTTCTACGGCTTTTTTAATTGTTTTTTGCAGAAGTTTCTGTTCAATGGCAACATCAGTGACTATAAAAGCCAGCATGGTAGCCATATTGGGATGTATCATCCCCGATCCTTTGGCTATTCCGCCCATATTTATTTCATAGCCGTCAACATCAAACTCAACAAAGCCTTCCTTGGCAAAGGTGTCGGTAGTGAGAATGGCATGTGCGCAAAGAGAACCTGCGTTTGACTTTGACGACAGCTTTTTTACATTTTCACGTATGCCTTCAACAATATCATCAGTAGGGAAAGGTTCACCAATAACCCCGGTTGAGGCCACCAGTACCATTTCTTCATCTATTCCCAGCTCCTCGGCCATGGCCTTTGTCATAGCCCGGGCGCCTACATATCCCTGCTCGCCAGTGCAGGCATTGGCATTCCCTGAATTGATCACGATTGCCTGTATCTTTCCGCCCTTCATGTGCTCCTGCGATACTTTGACCGGTTCGGCCAGCACTTTGTTCTGTGTGAAAGCCGCTGCGGCACTGGCAGGGACGTCCGAATAGATTATTGCCAGGTCCCTGCGCATCGACTTGACGCCGGTGTGAGCTCCCCAGCATTTGATCCCTCTGACGTTTGTTATGTTCTTGATCATGATTTGAATATTGTATGTTTATTTGCAAATAACTGAATAATTATTCACTTCAGGGTGAAATGGGAATTGAATGCAGGCCGGCTGTTTCGTCCCACCCGAACATGATGTTCATGTTTTGTACGGCTTGACCTGCAGCACCCTTTACAAGGTTGTCGATCACGCTTACCACGATTATCAGGTTTGTCCTTTCGTCGTATGTAGCAAAGACATCACAATAATTTGATCCCCGCACATCTTTTATGGCTGGCGGCTCCTGTCTCACTCTTACAAAAGGTGTTTCTGAATAGAATTTTTTATAGACCTCCGGCAGTTGCATTGCATTGAATCCCGAAACAGGGTTGCTGTAGATGGTCGATAAAATGCCACGGTCGACGGGCAGCAGGTGGGGTGTGAACTGCACATTGACATCCCTCCCCGAGATCTTTTCAAGTATTTCCTGGATCTCAATAGTGTGCCTGTGTTTCTTCAGGCCGTAAGCCCTGAAATTCTCGTTTGCATTGGAATAATGTGTTACGGAGCTCGATTTTACCCCTGCGCCGGTTACCCCGGATTTGGAATCGACTATAACAGGACCCGGGCCCACCAGGTTTTCCTGTATTATGGGCGCTGCCCCGAGCAGGGCTGAGGTGGGGTAGCATCCCGGGTTGGCCACAAGATCTGCCTGCTTTATATCTTCGCCGTAAAGTTCAGGCAATCCGAATACGGCCTTACTGAAACCTTCAGGATAGGAATGTTCTTTATTGTACCATTCTTTGTAAACTTCCGGTGTTTTCAACCTGAAATCCCCTGACAGGTCGATGATCTTGTAAGGTTTATCGTGGTGCTTCCTTACGAAGTCCATCGACACACCATGCGGCAGCGCAAGGAATGCCAGGTCGATCTCGTATTCATCTATTTCACCCGAAGAAATAAGCTTATGCTCATCTATTCCGGAGAAAAAGGGGTGCACATCGTGAAAGTGTTTACCCGCCTTGCTTTCTGAGGTTATCACTGATATTTCCACCTCCGGGTGGTTATGCAGTATCCTTACCAGTTCCGACCCGGTGTATCCTGTGGCTCCTATTATTGCTATCTTTTTTTTATCAGACATATTACTTGATTTTTTCTATAGATCTTTTAAGTACTTCAATTACTTTTTCAAGGTCCTCGTAGCTGATGTTCAGTGGGGGTACCAGCCTGAGCACCCTCTCTGCGGTTGAGTTTGCCAGCACATGATGCTCAAGCATTTCCTGCACAAGGGGTTTGGTATTAAACCGGAACTCGATCCCGATCATAAGTCCAAGCCCCCTGATCTCAATGATCGAAGGTTCTTCCATGTCCCTTATCTTTCCCATCAGCCAGGCGCCTTTTTCACGCGCCTCCTCCAGCAGACGCTCTTTTTCTATAACTTCGAGGGTTGCCAGTGATGCTGCACAGGCCAGCGGATTGCCGCCGAACGTAGTGCCATGGTCGCCGGCCGAGATCGCGGCGCTGATCTTTTCGGCAGAGAGAATGGCGCCAATAGGAACTCCGCCGCCCAGGGCTTTTGCCAGGGTGATAATGTCGGGCTGAACGTCAAAGTGTTCTTTTGCGAACATATGCCCGGTCCTTCCCATTCCGCACTGGATCTCATCAAAAATGAGAACAATATCTTCTTCTGTGCAAAACTGACGCAGTTCCTTAAGAAAACCCTCTTCTGCAATGTTGATACCTCCCTCACCCTGAACGGGTTCAATGATTATAGCTGCTGTTTCATTATTGGCGGCCTTTTTCACAGCAACAAGGTCGTTGAAGGGGACCTGCTCAAAACCTGTTGGGATAGGCTCAAAACCTTCCTGCATCTGTTTCTTGCCTGTTGCAATGGTGGCAAGTGTCCTGCCGTGGAACGAGCCTTCGAAAGATATCACTTTTCCGCCGCGTCCTTTGCTGTGGGCGTATTTCCTGGCGATCTTAATTGCCCCTTCAACCGATTCGGCGCCACTGTTGGCAAAAAATGCCCTGTCGAGGCCCGAAAGGGAGGTCAGCTTCCTTGCGAGGTTCGCCTGGGGTTCGCTAAGGTAGAAATTGGAAATATGGACCAGTTTGCCGGCCTGCTCACATATGGCACTGGTCACATCGGGATGGCAATGGCCTACGCTGTTAACGGCTATACCGGCCAGTACATCTATGTATTCATTTCCTTCAACATCCCATACCCTCGATCCAAGTCCTTTTTGCAGGGTCAACGGATACCTGTTGAAGGTGGGCAGGTAATACTGCTCATCTATTTCAAGAAATTCTTTGTTGGTTCGTTCAGTCATTTTATTGTTGTCTGTTGTTTTATTTAGAAATAACCGTGCCTGTTGCACTGTCTTTTATGATCGATGTTATTTGTTCGGGTTTGGTGCCGTTTATTATCCTGGCTGAACGGGCGCCTTTGTTAATGGCGATCTCGCAGGATTCGATCTTGGGTATCATTCCTCCCTGTATAACTTCCTTTTCGAGCAGATCATCCGTTTCGGAAAGGTTGAGGCTGCTGATCAGGGATGACGGATCGTCCTTGTCGCGAAGCAATCCGTCAACATCTGTAAGAACAACATACTGCGAGGCTTTAAGGGTGCCTGCAAGATGTCCCGCAAATATGTCGGCGTTGATGTTATACCCGTTGCCTTCTTTGTCGGCGGCCAGGCATGCGATAACGGGCATGTAGCCGTTATCAAGCAGCAGATCTATCAGTGAAGTATCCACCCTGGTTACATCTCCCACCTGTCCCAGGTCGACTTCTTCGACCATTTGGTTGATCACTTGTTTAAAGACACGTTTGGTTGCCGTCACTGTCTGGCCATCCTTTCCTGAAAGGCCCACGGCTTTTTTCCCGAGCGAGTTGATGATCCGTACCAGGCTGCCGTTCACTTTTCCTTTCAGGGCCATTTCAACGTATTCAAAAGCCTCAGTGGTGGTTTTTCTTTGCCCGTCGATGAATTCTGACTCTATTTTGGCCTCTGTAAGTGCCTGCTGAATGAAAGGTCCTCCGCCGTGCACTATTACAATGCGGTAACCTTCATCCGCAATGGCACAAATGTTTTTGAGCACTTCGATTTTAAGGGCATCATTCACCATTGCGTTGCCACCGTATTTGAAGAGTATCGGGAATTCGTTTTTGTTGTTATTGCTGTTCATTCAATATGTGCCTTTAAGTAACTATCCCCCGGAAATATCCTCCCCGGGTTTTCTATATAAGTAATTGAATTATTTCTCTTCTTTCTTTTCTTTCTCTTTATCTTCTTTCTTTTCCTTTTTCACTTCCTTGTCCTGCTCGGTGGTCATCTCTTTATGTTCCCGGTTACCGGAGGCCCCTTTGCTTCTTTTTTCTATTTTTTGCAAGCCATCGGCCCGGCCATAGATTATCAGGGAATCTCCGTCCGTGATCATTGTTTCCCCGTCAGGTGTTCCAAGGAATGTGCCGTCTTTTCTTGTTATGCCAAGGACTATCAGGCCTTCGTCACGTAGTTTTGCATTCTTTAGTTTTTTGTCCCTGAGCCAGTGAGGGCCTTCGACGGGGATTTCGGAGATCCTGTATTCGCCCGACAGGTGAAGCAGGCTTTCGTAATCGTTTACGTTCAGTTTACCATATTTTTTAAGGAATTTGTTTATTATCTTCGACAACTGGCGATCTATCCATTTGCTGTTAGCCAGGTTCCAGAGGATTATTACCCCTCCCACCAGCATGGCTATCTTAACCCAGGTTTCCTGGTCGCCTTTCAATCCGGAAAAACCCACGATCAATGAGGCAACCCCGGTAGCAATTCCGGCATTTCCCAGTATCATCAATATCTGCAGTATCCTTCTCCTTACAGGGTGATTTACAACTTTTTCCGATTCGCTGGTTGTAAAACCCACACCTGTGAACGCCGACCTGGCCTGGAACCTTGAAGATTCCCTTGAGAGCCCGGTGTGAGTCAGTGCCGTGGAAGCAATGCGGGTGATAATAATTGAAAAGATCAATATCAGTATGACTGAAATAATCCCTAGCATATCATTTACTTAGAAGACCTATGTTTAATTATCATATTCATATATAAATACATATATGTTATTTAATAGCAGACTTCTGAAATGAAGAAAGGCAGGCAGCAAAGGCTTAATCTTCAATATTCATGACAAATACAGGGATCTTGACATTATTGATAAGATCATTGGTCACACTGCCGAAGATCAGTTCCTTCAATCCTTTTTTGCCGTGGGAGAAAACCGCCAGCATATCGGCCGAACGCCGGTTCGAATACCTTTTTATAGCATCTTCGGGGTTTTTGTTGTCAACGGTGTTGATAGTATAATTTGAGAAACCGTTCTTCTCGGCAATCTTCTTAAGGTTATCTATGGCCTTGTCAGTATCAACACCATCATCCATAACATAAAGAAAATGAACTTCACTGTTGAAATTATCGACCAGTATTTTCAGCTTGTCTAGCTCTAGCGAGTTTTTGTCTTTGATATCCACAGCCAGAACAATGCTCTCGGGTTTAAAATTATCAACCTCTTCCTTGGTTGAAATTACAGGGCAATCCGATACCTTGATCAGGTTTTCGGTATGGCTCCCTATAAAATATTCACTAAGGGATTTCCGGCCCCTGGTGCCTATAACAATCAGGTCTATATGGTGCTCTTCAACGAAAGCATTTAACCCTTGCACCTTATCTTCAAAATCCAGTTGTGGAATAATTTCTACATTCCGGTCTTTATATTTATCAATTTCTTTATCTAATCTTCCCTTGTTCTTCCTGACAAGTTCAACCATGAAGTGCGCTGCCTCCCCCTCAAGGGAAGTCTCTACATCGCCCATTGCTGAAAAGCCCGATCCTCTGGGCGGGTAGATAACATTCAGCAACCTGATCTTTCCATTTACCTGTTCAGCAATGTCAACGGCCAGGTCGAGTCCGTTTTCAGAAGTCTTAGAGAAATCAGTCGGTACCAGTATATTTAGCATCTCAAAAAAATTTAAATTCAATAATCTTTTTAAAAAACACAAATCATATGCCATGAAAAGAAAGTATATGCAATGCCAGCAATTCTAAATGTATGCCTGGTGGGGTAATAATAAAATGAATCTAAGTGCATTAGGTATCTTTTTTTGATTTTAAAATACCAATATCACTATCTTTAAGGAATATATGGTTTGATAATTGTGGAAAATGTTCCACTCGATCATTTAAAATTCATAATGGGCCAGAAACCGGATTACAAAAAAGATCACAGGATATTGCTTCAAATGTTAAGGAATATACCTGAAGTGATCATATTTCTTATCGATAGTGATGAAAAAATTGTCCTTGCAGAAGGGTTAGAACTTAGAAAGCTAAAATTGAATGCTGATAATGCTGAGGGGAAAGCACTTTCACGGGTTTTTGATAAAGATGTTTACAAATCGTTAAAGCCTATGCTGAAATTAGCTTCTAACGGTACAGGTGCAGCACATGAAATGCCTGTGGGTAAATACTTTTATCATATCCAGGTTGTACCTTTAAAAGAAGAGGATACCTTTAATTACCCGGTCAGCATGCTGATCTTTGAGAACATCACTGAAGATATGATCAATGCTGAGATCATGGACAGTGCAAGGGAAAGGGCCGATAAATCGAATATTGCCAAGACCGAGTTCCTTGCCAGGATGAGCCATGAGATCAGGACACCCCTAAATACAATTATTGGGTTTGCGGAGCAATTATCCAAGACAGAATTGAACGAAAGGCAAAAAGAATACCTGGATGCCGTGAAAAGCTCATCCGACCATATCCTGTCAATGGTAAGTGATATAATTACCCTGGCACAGTTCGATACTGATGAAATGAATTTTGAGAAAAAACCATTTTTCATAAGGGATGTGCTTGAGGACGTTGTGATGATGGAGAAGATCAAGGCTGAGAGAAAGAACATAGAACTAAACGGTATCTGCTCCCGCCGGCTCGAAATACCTTTGCATGGCGATGAGGTAAGCCTCAAACAGGTCCTGCTCAACCTGGTAAATAACGCGGTGAAATTCACAAAGGAAGGTTCGGTGAATCTATCCGCAGAGATCAATGAGGAAACGGACGACCAGGTAATTGTGAAGTTCAGGGTTAGAGACACAGGTGTTGGCATCCCGGCAAACATGCAGCAAGATATTTTTGATGAGTACACCCGTGCAAAAGAGGGCCAGGCGGTTACCTACGGTGGCAGCGGCCTGGGCCTTACTATAGTTAAAAAACTTGTAAATCTTCACGGAGGGGAAATTGAATTAGTGAGCGAGGCCGGTGAAGGGGCAGAATTCATTATAACTATGCCCTACAGCAAGTTTTCAGGGATGGAAAACCTCCAACAGAGAAAAGCGAGTATCAACCCAAGGGTATTCGATGGTAAAACTTTCCTTTTTGTAGATGATGATGAAATGAACAGGCTGCTTGCGAGCGCCATTTTCGACGACTGGCAGGTTGACTGCGACCTTGCGGCAGACGGATACCAGGCCATTGAAAAGGTATCTGATAAACAATATGACCTGATACTGCTTGATATTCAGATGCCCGGCATGAACGGGATACAAGCGGCCCAACGGATAAGGGATATCTATAAAGACAGGGACAGTAAGTATTCCATAGTGGCGGTAACAGCCAATGCCATTAAGAAGGACCTTGAAAAATTTATGGAAGCGGGCATCGATGGATACCTCCTAAAGCCGTTCAAGGAAAAAAACCTTTATGACACGATCGTAGAGTATAGCCTTCAGGATTATGACTTTAATATCAAAGTGTTCGGATTTGATTTTGACTATGAAAAATCGGGCGATACGCCGGATCAGCTTTATGACCTCAGTGAACTTGAAAGCATGGCAAAAAACAATCCCTCCTTTTTCAACACTATGATCAAGACCTTCATTTCAAACTCAAGGAATGACCTGCTGATGATAAACCAGCACCGTAAAAACGAGGAATGGAAAAATGTAGGGGAACTGGCACATAAAATGATACCTTCATTCAGGCACCTCGGGATCAATGATATGGTGGGTTTACTTGAAGAAATTGAAGAGCTTACACTCAGGAAAGAAGATTACAGGGGTTTATCTGATAAGGTGCATATGCTCCATTACATGACCAATAAAGTGATTGATGAACTGGAAAAAGAGATGAAATAAGAGGGCGAAATAATGAAAAAAATCTTAGTTATAGACGACGATACATACATCTGTACCCTGCTTGAGAATTTTCTGAAGGAAGAAGGGTATAAGGTTGAAACAGCTTTTACCGCACGTAAGGGACTGGAAAAGGTAAAAAACCATGAGCTCGACCTTGTGTTGCTCGATTACCGCCTCCCCGACGACGACGGTATTACAGTCCTGAAAAACATCAGGAAACTGAACAGCACGGTTCCAGTGATCATCATTACAGCTTATGCCGATGTCAATTCTGCCGTTAAGCTCATCAAGGCCGGCGCCTATGATTACGTTACCAAGCCCATCCGGCCCGAAGATCTCCTGTCTTTGATCAAGCAGGCGATGAAACGGAAATCAGGCACAGGCAGCAAAAAAAAGTTCGAGGATGAGCTTGTCCTGGGGGCCAGTCCTGAAATGAAGGAGATCATGCACATGGTCCGTATCGTGGCTCCCACTTCCATGTCGGTATTGATTGAAGGGGAAACAGGTACCGGAAAGGAATACGTATCGCGCGCCATTCACTTTAACAGCAAGCGGAAGGACCAGCCCTTCGTGGCAGTCGACTGCGGGGCCATTCCTTATGAACTTGCCAACAGCGAGCTTTTTGGTCATGTAAAAGGATCTTTCACCGGCGCCATCAAAGACAAGACTGGTTCTTTCGAAACAGCCCACGGGGGCACCCTTTTCCTGGATGAGATCGGGAATCTGCCTTATGAGGTCCAGGTCAAACTTTTGCGTGTGTTGCAGGAGAGGACCATCAACAGGGTAGGGGAGAACCGGGATATTCGTATCGATGTGCGGATCATTGCAGCCTCCAACCAGCCCCTTATCAATATGGTGAAAGACAATAAGTTCAGGGACGACCTGTACCACCGGCTCAATGAATTCAAAATAGAGGTCCCGCCACTTAACCAGCGTCCTGAAGACATACTCGTATTTGCTGAGCATTTCAGGGAGATGTCGAACGAAGAGCTTGACAAATCCGTGAAAGGTTTTACCGATGAGGCAAAACATATGCTTGAACAGCATATTTGGCTCGGGAACCTGAGGGAGTTGAAAAACGTCATTAAGAGGTCTGTTCTGCTTTGCCAGTCTGACAACATCAATACTTCCGACCTTCCCGACGACCTTAAAGTGGATAAAAAGATCAAGGTAAAAGATACCGCTAAATCTAAAGTATCCCTGAAAGAGGCTTCCCATCTTGCGGAGCGGCAGGTTATCATGGATGCCCTTGAAAGAGCTAATTATAATAAATCGAAAGCTGCCAGGCTTTTGAAAATTGACCGGAAAACGCTCTATAATAAATTGAACCTCCTGGGTATAGATACCAATGAATGACTTTTTTCAAGGTATTTAATTCCACAACTGTAGATTTAATTACACATCCACTGGCTAACAGTTGTCCGACATTTACCGGAAATAGCTGATTACTTCATTTTATGTGGTTTTGTAACACTTGGCAGGATTTTTTCTCATAGAGAATTAAAATTTTAGAACTATGTCACAGTATCACGAACCAACTGATGAATTGTCGGCCAAAGCAAGGGACATAACCAGGGCCCTTACGAGCCTGAAAGAAGAAATTGAGGCGGTCGACTGGTATAACCAGCGCATTGACGCAACGGAAGACACATCCCTTAAGGAGATCCTTGCCCACAACAGGGACGAGGAGATCGAGCATGCCTGTATGGCCCTGGAATGGCTCAGGCGGAACATGGATGCATGGGATGAGAACCTGAAGACCTATCTTTTTAAGACCGACAACATCACAGAACTGGAGGATGAAAACGGAAATTCTTCAACAGACTTAGGAATAGGTAAAATCAAGTAAAGGAGGAGAAAAATGAATTTACTGAAAAAGCAACTGGCCCCCATAACCGACGAATCGTGGGAAGAAATATATGAAACGTCGAAAGATATTTTCAACGAGGACCTGTCGGTGAGGAAATTCGCCGATGTTGACGGTCCTAAAGGGCTTGATATGGGAGCTGTACCTGTAGGAAGGCTTTCTGTCCCCAAAGGACAAAAATCAGATGAGATCCTATACGGTATTCAACAAGTGCAACCGCTGATCGAGGTCAGGTCAACCTTCGAGCTGGACCTCTGGGAACTTGACAATGTAAACCGCGGTGCACAGGACGTTGACCTGGAACCCCTTGAGAAAGCAGCAAAAAGGCTTGCTGCCTTTGAGGAGAGGACCGCTTACGAAGGTTTGAAGAATGCGAACATAAAAGGACTGATGGGCAGCACTGAGCATAACTCACTGAAGTACCCCGACAAGCCCAACCTGGTCCCGCAGGTGGTTGCCGAAGCGGTCACAAAGCTCAAGACCTCTTCAGTAGAGGGTCCGTACACATTATTATTGGACACTCAGAAATGGGAAAAGATCGCATCTTATGTAAACGGCTACCCATTGAGGATGCAACTTGAAAAAATACTCGGAGGGTCACTGATTTTCGCTCCCAATCTCAATGGAGCAGTTGTTGTTTCCGAAAGGGGAGGGGATTTTAAACTGACACTCGGACAAGATATATCAATAGGATATGAAAGTCACGGCCGTAATAAGGTACAGCTCTATTTTACGGAAGCATTTACATTCCAGGTGCTGGATCCTGCTGCAGCAATCGTGATCAAATGATCAACAGAAAAGATCTCAGAGTTATTATAGACCTGATTTCAAATTTTTATTTACGCCCTGTCTGACTTCACAGTTGAGCAGACAGGTTTTGTATCTTTTTTGGCTGAGGATCTTTTGCCGCTAAGGCGCAAAGACTCTAAGGGCCTCAAAGATCATTACTTCTGACAATCATTAGAATATATAATGACCGGAAATAATATATGGAGGATAAGATTTTATGAAGAAGTTGGAAAATAAAGTAGCGCTAATAACAGGCGGGGCCGGTGGAATTGGAACGGCCACTGCAAAATTGTTTGTTGAAGAAGGAGCATCTGTGATGCTCGTCGACCTGGAGGAGGACTCTCTTGAAGAAAGCAAGAAGGAGATCGGAAGCGACAAGGTGGAATACATCACAGCAGATGTCAGCAAACCTGAAGAAGTGGAAAAATATGTGTCAGCCACGATCGAAAAATTCGGGGCCATTGATGTCTTTTTCAATAATGCAGGCATAGAAGGTGATGTGAAACCAGTTGCGGATTACCCGCTTGAAACATTTCAAAAGGTCTTTGATGTGAATGTTAAAGGGGTCTGGCTCGGGTTAAAATATGTAATCCCGAAAATGAAGGAAAATAAAGACGGAGGAAGTATCATAATCACCTCTTCCGTTGCCGGACTGGGTGGTACTGCCAATGTAAGCCCTTATGTAGGCAGTAAACATGCCCTTGTGGGGATAATGAAATCAGT
>CAZXWD010000046.1:13480-23306 GCA_964644135.1 uncultured Bacteroidales bacterium
CTATTTCGCTATTCCACATTCTCACAGGGTATACGGTAGTTATAATAACTGTCGAGCTTCTCCGACAACCTCACTTCGTCGAACTGGAAATAGCCCCTGTGGTCCTGGAAAAACCTTGCGGTCTTTACAAAACATTCACCTTCAATATTTTTCAGGATGATGGCAGCAAGGAAATTCCTTGACAGGATGTTCCCCTGCATGTCGCGGTTATACTGCCACTGACCGGTTGGTTCAATAATAACAGCGTCAACCGGCGCCATTCCCGGGTACATGTTCTCAGAAGCATCTATAACCCCGAGCTTGACATCGGCATCAATGATCGTAGGTTCAGGAGGGGTTATCTCAAATTTTTTGACGAACTCATCAATCTTGGTGTTTTCAACATGCAACGTAAATTCGCCTGTTGCTACCGGGTCCTTCTCAAGGCCGGGATAATCTTTGCTTTCTGCCCGTATTTCAACCCTGACGGCATGTTTACCATCGCTAAGTTCTGAAACCCGGTCGACCCAATCGCTGCTCAACAGGCTGTACTCATATTTGTCGCCGTTGTCCGGTGCAATAACCAGGTCCAGGTAAGTGTTATTATTGAAAGGACCCGTTGCCAGCTCATCAAACAGTTTTATGGCCTTGTCACCATCAATATAAATGGTAGTTGAGAAATTGTAGTTCAGGTCTATGTCTTTATAGGTGTACGACCAGTTGAATTTATCATAATAATCAGCTATGGGCATTTCAAGAAAAGCCTTGCCATAGATGGTGTTCAGCAACCTGAACTGATCTTTGAGGATGCCATCGTCGATATTCTCAAAATTGATCTTTTCTTCGGCAAAAATGACCTTTCCTGCATATTTTTCATGAATGCCTTCGTTTGTTTCCTGTGCCTTTACGGCGGCACTTACAAACAATAACAGTAAGATTATCAGTGAGTAATTTTTTTTGGTAAACATGGTTCTGTCTATTTAATGATGTTTTTAAGTTTTGTTTTTGTGTCAGATATTTTCTCTTTGTCGAGCGTTTCCTGGTCCGTTATCCATTTTCTCGCCATTTCCCCCTCTTCTTCGGGCCTGCCGGCCATGATAAAGGCAGCTACAAGCTTGTCGCCGTCGAACCACCAGGAGCTGAAGTCACCTTCTGACAGGTCGCCCCTTATATAATTCGTATTGGCTTTTTCGCTGTCGCCATAATACTCATAACCAAGGTCGAAAATATCGGAGAAGAAGAATGGCAGGAAAGAATAGGGCTTTCTTTGTCCTGTCAATACCAGTGCCGCGTGGGTTCCCTGTTCATAAGCATTTTCCCAGTGCTCCACCCTTCGCATCTTCTTGAAAATGTTATCAGGAAACTTTGCAACATCCCCGGCTGCGAAAACACCAGGCTTGTTCGTTTCAAGGTATTCATTCACCACAATCCCGTCTTCCTGGGCAATGGCAGTTCCTTCAACAATTTCGATATTTGGTTCCACGCCAATGCCTGCCACAACCATGTCTGCTTCTATCGAACCATCGGGCTCAAGCAGGACTTTTTCAACTTTTCCATCTCCCTCAAATCCGGTAACAGTTTTGTTATGGATCATTTCCACTCCCTTTTCATGGAAATAATTATGCAGAAAACCGGCGATGTCGGCTGTGGAGAATTTCGACAAAAGCCTGTCCTCAGGAAATACCATTGTCACTTTCTTGCCGAGTTTTCTCAACGACGAAGCCATTTCGGTTCCGATATACTGACCGCCGATCACAACTACTTTTTCAGCATCCTCTGCCGCTTTCCTGATCCTTTTGGAATGTTCAGCCGTCCTCAGGTAGAAAATATTCTTGAGTTCACTGCCTTTTACCGGAAGAGTCCTTAGCCTGGAACCGGTGGCCAGCAGTAATTTTTCATATTTCAGTTTTTTGCCTTCTTCCAGTTCAACATGCTTATTTTTCAGATCAACCGTTTTGGCCTTTTCGTTCAATTTGATCTCAATGCCATGCGAATCGTAGAATTCTTTCGGATTGATCACTATATCATCCACTTTCATTTCATCATCTGTTAAGAAATCTTTCGACAGGGGCGGCCTGTCGATAGGCAGGGTCGATTCTGCTGATATAATGCATAATTCATTCTTTTTCAATCCCTGTTCAACCAATTCTTTGGCTGTATACCCTGCGGTGGTCCCACCACCGATTATGATGTATTTGTATTCTTTCATTTTGATTGTTTTTTTAATATCTGAGAATTGCGTTTGCTTTTGTGTTGGGTTCAGGCATCTCTTCTTTCTCAAGCAGATAAACCGCACCACCCTGATTGATTGTCTTTATGGCAGCAATATTCAGAAGGTCGGCATTGTTCGTTGAGCTTTCTTCTTCGGTGTTTATTGAGTTTGTATCTTTTTCGAAAGTTCCCCAGAGGGATGCCCTGTTTCTCAGGAAAAGCGTGTCGACACGGCCGTTGATGGCTGCGGGTATTATTTTTTCCTCCTTGAAGGATGCCTTTGCGTCACTCAATTTCTTTTCGAAGCTCCTGAGTTTTTCGTTTTTGAATGTATCGAAATGATCTCTCAACAGCTCCATTGCCTTTTCATGAAGCAAGACCGGGTCTGCCTGTTCGGGGTTACCCGTAATATGCTTATCGTAAACGTATTTATATTCGTTTGCTTCCATGTATATGGGGATGAGATAATCAACTGTTGCAATTATCAGTGGTGCTTTACTGTCGTGAAGGATGCTCATCACACCTTTGTTAACCGCCCTGAAATACTTCAGGATCTCCTCTTTTTTATCATCTTTTCCTTCACCCTGTCCGTGGAACATCCCTTTCTCAGAGCCTTCCTGTCCAGTCCTGAACTGCAGGTTTTTTTGCTCGTAATCAAATCCAACGGCTTCCTCCAGCTTCTCAGGCAGAAGGTCCTCCACCACAAGTTCATCTATCTGAAAAGGAAAGCCCTGAAAGAGCTTAACGTCTTTCTGGCTTAGGGCAAGAATATAGAATTCCTCTCCGCTGTTGAAAAGAGGTACCAGGGGCTTCAGGTAAAAGTGGTCAGCTACATAGATGTATTCCTCGAAATACACCGGGAGGGTGTAGTATTTGAAGAAATCCTTTCCCAGAAAGATTGCCAGGCCATCCGACTGGTACTTCCAGAACTTTATGTCGTCAAGCAGCATTTCAGCAGGTTCAAGGAGTGAGATTATCTCATTGTTGCTCAACTGGTATTCCTTTAGTTCCTTCTCAGCTTTCTTAAGCTGGTTTTTGAAGATTTTCATATCCAATCCCTGGTTCACTTCCTCACCGGCTCTGTGGGTGGGTATGAAAATGCTTACGCAATGAGGGTCGTGATGATCTGCAAGTTTTTCAAATTCTTTCCTGTTGAAATCTATCATTATAATCTCTTCTTTTTTAGTTTCTAAAAAATGTATTTATCCTTTGCAGATCTATGAGGTGAAAACAATATGCCAAATGATACAGAAAGGTAATGGTGTAGTGAAATCCAGATTTATGAATTGATTATCAGTATACTGAGCTTAAAACACAAGGTTATCCCGACCAGGGATCCCTTATGAGAAATATAAGGTTAGGTGGTATTTCGTGGAAGAAAATCTACAATATACAGAAGGTTGGGTCAGAAATTGGCCGGCTCAAAGCTTACTTTCCTGAGGATGGTTCCGCCCATGGGCACCAGGTCAACCTCAGCCATGTCCTTTTTTTCCGGATTGTACATCCAGGCCTTTATTCTGAGTGATTTCCAGGGGTTGGCCGGTTTGTATTCCTCTTTGAGAACTTCCGTATCTGCTCTCAGGAATTGAGGGTAATCTGAATAATCGTTTTTTGCGGGTTGATAGTAAAGGTCGCGGAAGCCGTTCAGAGGGTAATCCTTTATCTGCATGGGTTCGCCTTCCAGTTCAAGGGCAAAGGCAAGCGGACCGTAACTAACAATAATGTTTCCCTTCTTGTCGGTTTTTGTTGCAGGGCTTAGTTCAAACTCAAGCCCGATTTTATCACCTTTCTGCCACTTTTTGGTAAAAACGAAATGGTTTCCCACCTGTGTGACCTTTGCGCCCGTTTCAATATTTACCCGGGTTGCCCACGAGGGTTTTCTCACCGAAATGCTGAACTCGACTTCCTTTTCAGGATCGACTGCAAAGAGCAGATCTGTATTGAAGGGGTATTCGTTTACCTGTACGATCTTAACATCTGTGCCTTTGATCACCGTATTCAGTTCACAGGGCCCGAAAAGGTTGGCAACCAGGCCCTCCTCATTTTTCATCCACATTGCCTGTACATAATAGGGATAGATCCTCCCGGCATTGGGGACACAGCATACGGCTATATCCTTGTGAGCGGGGGAATACTTATATCTTCCTGATTCCTCTTCCGGTTTATTTTCCGGATGGAGGGTGCCCATCATATGGAATGAATTGTCTGTTTTGCAATAGGCGATGGAATGTTCCCGGGGGTGCCTGGCCCCCTGTCCGGCATTGAAAAGCAACCACTCTGCCTTTTCCGCCCAGTGACGGTCGCCGCTCTTTTGCAGCATCAGGGTATAGGAGTGCAGAAGTTCATGCACAGAACAGTATTCGTAGCCTGTTGAGCCGGCATTTGCCGTTCTACCGGCTATCCATTCGTCACCCAGCGGGCCGCCTGAAGGGTTGAGCACATTCTTTAATTTGTCCCGGTAAGCCTCAAGGGCCATGTTGTACAGAGGGTCTCCCGTAGCATAGGCCGCGATGGCAAGGGCCCTCATGTGCTCGTAGGTATGCACGCCATGGCCATTGAACTTATATTCCGGGTCAAGCAGGTTGTCAACGTGGATGTCTTCTTCTGCCAGCGGATGTTTGTTATAATCTTCGAAAAGAAAAACGGCGTAAGAAAGATAATCCTTATCACCTGTTATACTGTATAGTTGTTCAAGGACATCTGTAAAGGTGAGCCCATGGCCCACGCCGGCGAAAGGCTCAGGGATCCTGAAGGGCTCGGAATCATATTCGGGATAGGCTTCCATTGTCCGTTTCACCCCTTCTTCAACAGCTTCAAGCACTCTTTCGTCCCTTGTTGCCTCGTAATAGGCCAGCAATCCGCGGAACAGTGAAGCCTGTGCCCACAGTTCGCCGTTCTCGGTTTTATGGTCGTAGCGCAGGTCTTCGCCATAGATACCCATATATCCGTCTTCATCCCGGGTTTTAAGTTTATCCTCGATGTATTTTTCAACCTTTTTTATCTGTTTCTCATCCTCCATGAGTATTGCATGACGGATCAGCCCGTCCCACCAGTTCGACTGCGTTTCACTGTTCCACCACAGGTACTGGATCTCCCATTCGCCTCCGTCGGAAACATTGCCTACGTCTTTCGATTTTATCTTCTTTGTCAGCCTGTCTTCGCCATAAATATCATCTTCCGCAATAAGTTCGGGTACCAGCTCATCAAGATGCCCTACAAAGCCCTCTTCGAGGTCTTTTTTCATCTGTTCAGCGATCCAGCCTTTGGGCTTGATCTCACCGACCTTCAGGAACTCTGTTTTATCCCTGTGCTCTATATCCGGTTTACCAGGGTTACTGCACGATAATGAAATAAGGATGATGAAAGATGCAAGGATATAAACTGATTTTCTCATGATGCTTCAATTTATTTTTCAAGAAGGAAAGTCAGGGGTATGTGAAGCCTTTCTTTCCAGGCGTTCTCCGAATGGCCTGCCCCTTCAAATTTAAGGGTTTTCCAGTTATTGTCTGTGTAGCCCGCTGCCCTCATTACAGAATCGACCTTTTGTTGGAAAGGCTCATACATGGCATCCAGGGTTTCCGTTCCGTAATCGAAATACAGCTTGTGGGTGGCCGGATGAGGCAGGTTCTCACCCAGGTAATCAATAAAGGCTTGCGGGATGGGATTGTTCTCTGCAGTGAAACTGCCCGGCCAGTGGGTGGAGAGGCAGGCAGCGCCGCCGAATATATGCGGGAATTCGCAAAGGGCATACCATGAGATCAGCCCGCCCATGCTTGAGCCTGCTATGAAGGTATTTTCCCTGTCCCTACGGGTTGAATAATTATAGTCGATGTAGTTTTTTAGCTCATAGACGATGAAATTGATGTAATTGTCGGAATGAACGCTTGTGGAGAATAGCTTAGCCTCACCTTGCCGTCTTGCCTGGTCCATCAGGGAGTCGCGGATATTCTGCGGGAGGCTCTCGAAAGGTTTTTGCGGGAAATAGTCGGAATGTCTTTCTTTTCCGGCGTTCCAGATCCCTACGACAATGCAGTCCCTGATCTTTCCCTGGTCTATAAGCTCCGACATTGTTTCATCGACACCCCATTCCTGTTTGTTCCATGTGGTGGTTGAATCAAAAAGCATCTGACCATCGTGCATATAGAGGACAGCGTATTTCTTTTCAGTGCTGTACCCTTCGGGCAGCCAGACGTCAACATTCCTGGATGTTACGAATTCTGTGTCGAAGTTCTCAAGACGCTCAACAGTGCCTGATGCTGCATCTACCGGAGATTTGTCTTTCTTTGGTCCGGTGCATGAGGCCAGGAAAATAATAACCATTAAAACTGCCAGCCAATCTGTATCCGGCCTATTGATCAGATCAACCCATTCCCGTATCAACGAACCCGGTTTCATATCGTATTTCACAAATTTATTCTTATTCCTATTCTTATCCCTAATCCTAATCCTAATCTTATTCCTATTCCTAATCTTGTACCCTCCCCCTGGCTTCGCCTTCCCCCTCCCTGCTGGCAGGGAGGGGGACCGAGGGGGTGGGTATTAAGTCACTCCTACTCCTTCTTCCCTTCCTGTTCCTGAATATTCTTCGCCAGCCGTTCTTTCACATCCTCAAGGCGCTTGATAGTTAATTTAACTTTTTCAATTTCCTGTTTATCTTTCAGTTCTTTCAGTTTTTCTTTAAGTTCGGTCTTGCGCTCATCGATCTTCACCAGGTATTCCCTTTTCTTTTCTATTTCCTCCGATTCGATGGCTTTGTCGAATATAAGTTCTTCCGGGCTTTTCTGGTTCTCTTCAGGTTTCTGCTTTGCAGGCTGCTTCGGAAGGAACCGGGTCTCATCCACCCGGCGCTGGTTCATGAAGGTTGGCGAAACGATCTCTATATTGTATTTATGAAGGTTGTCCATTACGTTGGCTTTCAGCAGGGACGTGGTGCTGAAGAACTTGGAGCTGTCGGTAAGAAACCCGTGGATCTTATAAACTACGGAATAATCGCCGAGTTCCATTATATAAACATACGGATCGTTCAGGCCGGTCTTCTCTGCTGCCTCCTTGAGCGAATCCTCTATACGGCTTCTTGGTACATCGTAACCTAGAGAAACCGAGGCTGAGATGACCGTATTGGATTTCCTGGTGAGCTTTACCGGATTGGATGTTATATAGAGATTTGGAATGGTAACGAAGTTGCTGTCTTCGAGCTGTATCTCAGTATGGAAAATGCTTTTTTTAGTGACCCTTCCCTGTATTTCCCCGATGGTTATAAGGTCGCCGCTGGTGAACCGCTTCATGGAGTTGTTCATGATGCCTGCGATCATATTCCCCAGCACAGTGGTTGAACTCAAAGCAATACCGGCACTGATTATAATACCAAAAAAGCTGAGTATTTGTCCTTTCAGACTTTTATCAATGGGAAGTGCAAGGATCAGGATCAGGGCTCCGATAAATACCAGCAGAAAGGTGATGGTTCTCCGGACAACCTTCACGGTTGCCCTGCCCGAGCTAAAGCGTTTGAAAATAAAGGTATTCAGGTATAGCAGTACTATAAGGACAAGCACTACTGCCAGGGAACCTGAGAAGCTTTTAAAGATATCAAGTAATTGTTCCAGCATAGTGTTTTGTATCAGTATACTAATGTCAAAATTTATTGGGGTTCAATAAGGCCCGGCGATAATTTCGGGAGTGCCATGGAAAAAGTCTTCTAAAGAGTTAAAGATAGGGATAATTATTTCATTTCTTGAAAAAGTTGAAATATACACTAATTGCCAATACGATGAAATATAAAACAATGGTGATTGTGTCAACAAAAGCAAAACTTATTTCGGTACCGGAGACACGTTGTAAGATATATTCAATGTAGGAATGACTTGAAGGATCCCTGCCCAGTCTTTCCAATACCTGGAAATGCCAGTCGGTGAAGGGACAGTAGCCTATGCCAAAAAACAGGCCCAGCACGAACCATGATAATCCTGTGAGTACCAGGGCGATGAGGTTGGCCTTCCGCAGAGGTTTCCATATCCAGCCCAGGAGGTTGAAAAGGATCAGGGCTGTGTGGAACACCACAAAGAAAATATCGGCAATATCATAAAGCATTCCCGCAAAAATAAAAATTGATTTGTTTTAACGGGGTTACGCTTATAAATGTTTTTATTTTATCTGATAAAAAGCCATCTCTTGTCTGGCTATTTCAGAAACTTCAGCTTTTTGGCCAACCTGTGCATCACATCCAGGTTTATGAAAATAATTACTGTGAGAATTACACTGTAGATCAGGAAAGGGTAGAGGCTGAGAAGATTGTTGACTGCAAGCCAATATAAGGCAAATCCACAGAATATTCCGGTAAGAATGGTTGTAATAAGCCCCGGAATATATTTGCCGATCGTGCCGGCCTGAAAGATATGAAGCAGGAGGTGGATCAGGTAAGCTGCCAGCAAGCCTGCGTAAAGGTCGTAATTGCCTTTTACAGCCGCAATAATTACTATGACCGAAGCCAGTATGAATTCCTCTGCCACTATAAACGTATATGCCTCAGTTGAAAGAGATCCCTGTTGCCTTATGAACCGACGGCCTGCACGGGGGAATTTTTCAAGGATAAGGTCTTTGTTTCTGGCCATCCATCGCCGCATTAGTATTATCTCCTCGAATTCATGGAGCATAAAAATGATAGGAAAAAGCCATATCAATATTTCTGGTTCCATATTTAAAAATATTTCAGAGCTGATACTCAAAGAGTACCTGGTTGGTGCCGCTTCCGTAATAATTAACAATGGCTTTTATGTCATTTTCCACCACCGTATCACCATTGCTGATATTCTTGAATTTTATTTTCTGGAATAGCTTCCATGAGGGAATATTACCTGTTTCTGCCGTAACATGCATTTTCTTGCAACCTCTTTCCCTGGCATGTTCTATCAGCCTCATAACCAGGGCAGGGGCTATCCCGCTGCCCCTGTGTTGTTCTGAAACACCGATCTGCCAGAGAAAGAAAACCTCAGGATCAACCTGAGATTCAAAGCCCCAGACAACACCAGCTATTTTCCCATTTCTTTTCACCACAAAAAAAGAGTCACCGAAATATCTCATCATTATGTTGTAAAAATGGACCGGGTGCTGGACCAGACCGTCCAGGCTGCCTATAAGGTCATGTATCTCCCGGTAATCTTTCAGCTCCGCATTTATTACTTCATTCCTTGATAAAATCATACTTCTCAAATTGGTAGGTAAGGTCGGGAGTGCCTATATCCCTTCTATGGAACAATCCTTTCCCGGTTATGCCCGAAAGCCCTTCTTCACACTTCTCATTGGCGTCTTCTATTGTCTCGCCCAATCCCGTCACAGCAAATAGGCGCGGACTGGGTTGATAGAGATTTTCTTCCTGCTCAAAGCATGACTGGAAGAGATGGACGCCGGCATTTTCTATCTTTTCCCTGTCGATATGCACCTCTGCAAGCCCGGTGGGTGTGGGAAATCCGTCGGGCACCACATATTTGCAGACCGATGCAAGTTTCTTGAATGAGATGTCGATACTGTCGAGGGTACCTGTTGCAATTGCTTCACAAATGATCCCGAAGTCGGTTTCAAGCAGCGGGATTGTGTTCAGGATCTCCGAATCGCCTGGCCTTACATTGATCTCTATGAGCTT
>CAZXWD010000047.1:0-23186 GCA_964644135.1 uncultured Bacteroidales bacterium
GAGCGGAGCGAGGGATCTGGTGGCTGGTTGGGAAAGAGTGTCTCTTCCTTTTTCCCCCCTAAAGCAAGCGAGTTGTCATCCCGAGCGAAGCGAGGGATCTGGTGGCTGGTTGGGAAAGAGTGTCTTTCCCTTCTTTCCATTAAAACAGGCGCATTGTCATCCCGAGCGGAGCGAGGGATCTGGTGGCTGGCTGGGAAAGAGTGTCTCTTCCTTTTTCCCGCCCGATTCCAGACACTGCCCGTTTATGGGCATATTGTGGCCAGATCTATATAACTGGCTGAAAGTTAGGATCGATGAAGTATTGCCGTAGATTTCACCTGCCCGTTTTTAAACAATCCGCCGTTTTCCCTCCCCCTCCTTACTGCCATAAAGCCCTGACAGGTATTATAATACAAAACGTGGCACGCCTGTTGCCTGACAATGTTTCGCCAGGTGAGAATATTATATATAAATATCGAAAGCGAGATACGTAACGAGATCATTGACTACAGCCACTCGGCAAGTGCCGAAGCGGTTTTTGCCGGCGGCTTCAGGGAGGCTGTATATCATCTCGACCGGATGTCCTTTAACCGGGTGGTGCTCCGCCTGACGCACCTGGCCGATGCCGCCATCCTGAAATACATCAACAATTACTTTGGGGATATAGAAGTGGTGGTGACCACCACACGTGAGAACGAAGAGGTGCTGGAGGTGCTCAACAAATCGAAATTTTCGGTGATAGGGTACCCCTTTCACCTGCGCGACCTTGGAATTACCGAAAACACAAAATAATTAAAACTTTAATTAACACAAAAATCAGGATTATGAAAAAATTATTACTCGTTTTGTTAACGCTTTTCATTGCGGCAGGAGGCGCGATGGCGCAGAACACGATTACATCTTCCACAATGGAATTCCAGGGTGAACTCACAGACAATGGGGACGGCACCTATACAGGTATTATCATGGCAACAGCAGGCTTTGATAATTATGCGATGATAGGTTCTGTTGTTCAGAGCAGCGCATCCAGTATTGATGGGCAACGGGTTGGAGATAACCATGATGCTTATCCCAATTGGGATCCAGATGTTCCAGATTACACCTGGTATGCACTGTCTCTGGATGGAGGAACTGATGCCTGGGATCTAAGGTACCTGAATACTGAAAATGATCCAAACTCAGGTGCTGCTTATACTCCATTGTCAGGTGACGTTTTCTGGTCAGATAATTACGTAGGTGAAGATGGCCAAAATTGGGCTCTGGAATGGTCATGGGGAACGGAAGACGTTAAATATGCTTTTCCTGGTTTTGAGCTTGATATCACTCATAATGGTAGCGGAAATTACACGGTAAAACTCATTCCGGGGGCAGCTCCGGCTGCAACCGGTGTTGAACCAATAGGGCCTGTGGTAAACGACAATACAGGCGAAAGCTATGGAATCATCCAGGCCGCCATTGATGCCGCATCATCCGGAGATGTGATCGAAGTGGCTGCGGGAATGTATGAAGAAGAATTATATATTGACAAAGCACTCGATATCCGTGGGCCGAATTATGGGAACAATCCCAATGACGGTTCCAGAAATACTGAAGCAATCATAAAATTTCCATCATCTGCTAGCTATCTTGAATTGGTCTATGTTGAAGCTGATAATGTGAGTATTGATGGATTTACAATAGAGGGAGAGGATCAAATTGATGATAATACAGTAGGTGTTTATGGTGGTGCAGACAATTTGACTGTAGAAAACAACATTTTGAAAAATTTCGCCCGTATTTGTGTTCATTTATCATCATGGAACGGAACCAACTTTTCAAATTACAGAACGGGTGCTTACATAGCTAACAATTATATTTCAAACCCTGATATTTATATTAATTTTAATAATGCTTCATTTGGTTTTGGCATTTATTTACAGGGAGCATATGGTCAAGTGTCAAATAATGTTGTTGAGGAAACTAGAAGCGGAATTCAAATTCAACCTTACAACCACCCTAATACATCCTCTGCAACGGGTCTTGTTGAAAATAATGAATTCTCAGGATATGCCAGGGGAATGTATTTTAATGGCTCAACGAATGCAGATGCTGATTGGGAATTCAATAATAATACAGTAACAGGAATAGCAAAGCCAGAAGGTTTAACCAACGATTTTTATGGTATTGATGTGTATGGATTTACTGGAGGTGATGTAAGTTTCACAGGTAATACCATTAATATAGGCGCTGCCAATGGAACAGTTAATCATTTGCTTATTAGACAAGGCGCAACAGGCGGCAGTATGGACCTTGATGCAACATTTACTGGTAATACCTGGGAACGCTGTGTTGTAATCAGCGATGGAACAAATATTACTGGAACTATTTTTTACAGCGCTATCCAGAAAGCTGTTGACGCCGCCACAACAGGCGACGTAATCGAAGTGGCTGCAGGGACATACAATCTTACAAGTCCGGTGGTTGTGACAGAAGAAGTTACTTTGACCGGAAATGTTACAGCCCCTGCCAATGTAGTAGTGAATGCACCAGCAAGTGGTGGGATTGACAGGGATGTTTTCCAGATTGTTGGAGATAATGTAACTATTGAGGGCTTCACCATTCAGGGGGCTAAGGATCAAGATCCCTCAGGTTATTCTGATGATATGGGTAAAACCAATAGTGGTATAGCTATTGGTGGAGACTATTTTATCTTGGGAGAAAAGCCTGATGGTGCCACTGATTTTACTTTTGGCTGGTGGGGTATCGGTGTGTCTGGCATTACTATTTCAAACAATGTAATTACCGATAACAGTTATGGAATTTTTGTCTTCCATTCCCAGGACGTAACCATTGAAGATAATGTAATACATGCCAACAGCTATGAAGGCAATACTGCAGGCACATGGTCAGGCAAGGGTATTGAATTATATTCTCAACCTTCTATGACAATGGCATCTAAAGTCTCTTCAGGCAGTGCATTGCCGGCAACCAGCAGTGTTACGATTCACAACAACCAGATCTATGATAATGAGCTATTTGGAATAGAACTAAATTATTCTGAGAATTACAATCTGGGTGGTGATCCGATGCCAGGTCCCTTCGATGTAGCTGTACAAATAACTGATAATGATATTTACGACAACGGAAGTACGGACAACTATCCCTGGGGTACAGATTCATACGATTTTTACCGTGGTGTCTCGGCCAATGGAAACGAATCCAATGTGACTCTTACCGGCAATACTATCTATGGGCATGTACCAGTATCAAACTTTATTTCCAATTGTGCCGGAATAAGAATATACAACTCTGAAAACTGGACCATACAGGACAATGAGATATACGGTAACCTCCGTGGCGTGTATGCTTACGGAACATCCACCGGCATTACGGTAAACGGTGAGAACGTCATAAGGGACAATGCCCAGGGTGTGGTAATGGCAAGTGCCAACAGTGGTCTCATAAACAACAATGAGATATATGATAATAATGTTGAAACATGGATTACAGAAGGTATTAATCCTTTTGGTGTTGTAAACCTGGATGATACAGGCACTGATGGAGATATTGAAGCAAACCACAACTATTGGGGCGATGCTACCGGACCCTTTGATGGCTCGGATGATACAGGTACTGGAGGTTTGTATAACCCCAGCGGGCTTGGTGATGAAGTAACCGATTTTGTCGACTATGACCCATGGTATGCAAGCCCGGATATGACTGGCGAAGCAACTACTGTGCAAACAGATGTTATAAATGATGACCAACAGGTTTATTATACATCTGTTCAGGAAGCCATACTGGGAGCGAGCATAGGCGATCTTATAATAGTTACCGGTACTAACAACGAGAAGAATATCATCGTAAACAAAGGTCTCCAGATTGACGCAGGCAGTGGAGGTGCTGTATTCAATGGTCTGGGCTCACGCGATGGGACGGCTTTTATTGTTGATAATCCAGCGATTGACTTCAATATCAGTGGGGTAACGTTTGAAAACTATGACTTGGTTTTTGATATTGACAATTTCAATACGGCACAGATCAACAACTGTGTGTTCAATAATAATCTGGTGGCCATTGATAATGCAGATCCCGACAATGATATTGTGGATGCAGAAGATAACTTCTGGGGCGATGCCTCAGGCCCTCTTAACGATGAGGACACGGACGGACTCGGTCTCTTCAATCCGTTGGGAGCAGGCGATGAGGTGAGCGAATATGTAGACTATCATCCATGGTATGTCGATGCTGGACTTACAAGCTACCCGATAGATATTGAAATTGCAAACCCCTCCTGCGCTCACCTGGAGGTGCTGGCAACTCCCAATTCGGATGTTAGCGGCCAGGTTACAATACTTCAATTCACTGTCAAATGGAATGCTACCGAAGGTGTTACTATTGATCCGGGGAGTGTGACAAGCAGCTACAACGTGGTTCTGGATTACACCGAAGAGAGTAATGGATATTATTACGCATACTTCAACACGGGCGAAGCATTCCCAACCATTAACTGGACTGCCGCCGGAGCGCCTTTTACGCTGGTTGAGTTTGATCTGGATCAAACCGGGCCAGAATTCTCGACAAGTGACTTTGAGATAGCAGCCGATACCTGGGTGGCAAACAACAATGGCAACTACTATTTTGAGATCTGGGGCGATAATTATGCTGGTCTCATTACAGGCTTTGCCGATGATGTATATCTCGGTTCCTGCGACCTGCAGTTCCGTGCAAAGGTGTTCCTGCAAGGGCCCTATAATACGGCGTTGAATGAAATGGAAACTAATCTCTCAGGCCAGGTTGATTTCCCGGCCACTCAACCCTTCACTGGTGCTCCATGGAACTATACGGGTTCTGAGGATGCCTCAAGTACTGGCCTTACCGACGTGGTCGACTGGGTTTATATGCAGGTTCGTGAAACAGCCACCGGTACCAAGGTGGACGAAGTAGCCGGACTCCTCTATAAGGATGGGACTATCAAGGATGTGAACGGAACCAACTTTATCCGTTTCAGCAACCTGATGCCGAACAATGATTACTATTTCATTGTATATGCCCGCAATCATATGCCGGTCATGACAGGTTCGGCCTATACTATCCCGATCGCCACTGCTTACGACTATACCGACAACACCAATTTCCCAGCCTATACTGCAGGCGAACCAGCCCAGGTAGAGCTTGAAACAGGTGTCTGGGGAATGGTAGCCGGTGACGTGAACCTTGATGGGGATCTTCTGTATAGCGGAACCGAAAATGACAGGAGCTCGATTCTGACAGGCGTTCTTACCAATGGAAACGGTTTCATCAATGGCACCTATAACGGTTATGAACAGGAAGACCTGACCATGGACTGGGAGGTCAAGTACTCAGGGCTTTATAACGATCAAAGGCTCATTATCCTGAACCTCATTGAACTGAACCATCCTGCTGCACCAGCTCTGAATGCCACTTACACTTCACAGGTGCCTGGGTATCCAGCAACACTTAAAGACGATCCCGCACCGGTGAACGGTCCGCTTGATGTCTTCCTTGCAGAATCTCCCGATGAGCTATATGTTCGTCTCACGACCAATGAAAACATCACCGATGGTTTCATCGACAACGTGCAGTTCACCCTGTCGTGGCCACAGAATTTTGTCGGCATCGATGAAATGATGAATTACTTCTCATCCGATTTCGTTATCGAACCACAGGGCGAAATTGAAGTTTACGACGGTATGAAGTACCAGACCTTCGCCATGGTCGACTGGAAGCCATTACCTGCTGATTTCAGCATAGGTGATGAAGTCACACTGCTCACCTTGTCGAAAACACTTAACAGTAATCTGGCAGGGACTGTAAGTATTGTGAATAACGATTTCACCAACAGCAACAACGCGGATTACTATATTTCGCTTTGGGGTGTGGACCATACAGGCCAGGTAAAAGAATCGGCACTTGGCATTGATGATCTCTCTGCCGGTGAAAGTGTTGTGAAAGTCTATCCGAACCCGGCTGTTGATAATACAATGCTGGAGATCCTTTCAACAGTTGACGACAATGTCACTATTAAGATAATGGATGTCTCTTCCAGGGTTGTTTTCAACGAATCAGTCGATGTTCGTAAAGACCAGTTATTCCTCAAGCATATTGGTGTTGAAGATTTCGTGCCGGGAACCTATTTCATCGAGGTGAAAGGCAACGAAATTCTATTACAACAAAAACTTATTGTAAGATAAGCACTTATGCCTCATCCGGTCAACCCCGACCGGATGGGGCATTTCCTTTTTATTTGATCTAATTAACGGAAGAACCCGTACCAAAGACTCATTTATGATTAACCGCACAAGAGATAAGACCATATTACAGTTCTTCAGAATTATAATATTTACGCTAATTCTGGGGGCAGTTGCAAACAGTGCACCGTTAAGCTCTGTTTCATTTCCCGGTGAGACTGCCTTGCCACTTGAGAACAACCCGCAGGTATATAATGTAGACCAAAGCACGTGGCACAGTTCACTTTCAGAAGCAGTTTCGCTTGCTCTGCCGGATGAGGTGCTTGAATTGTATACAGCTTTTTATTATGAGCAGGTAATCCTTGACAAAGCTTTGACGATAAAGGCTGCTACAGGAGAAGAGCCTGTCATGGATGGGACGGTTGTCCGTTCAGGCACCGGCCTCACCATTAATTCAACAGGCGTACTCGTGCAGGGGCTCACTTTTACAGGTTATGATTACGGGATCGACATCCTGGCGGCTGCTGAAGCAACTATAACAGATTGCGGGTTCTATGGCAATGCCATATTCGCTGTCAGGAATTTGAACACAGGGTGCCTTGTAGAAGCTTCAGGTAACTGGTGGGGTGATGCTACCGGTCCGGTCGATCTTAATGATGACAGGGCTTCGGCAGGATATTTCAATCCACTTGGCCAGGGGGATGCTGTAAGCGATGGCATAAACTACAATCCTTGGATAGTAGATGTAACAACAGGGGACCAGTCTGTCGGACTGGGGATTTATAACACTTCCTGCGCAAATTTTGAGGTCAGGGTTACCCCGAACAGTGATATGTCAGGGTACCTTACAAACCTGGTCTTCACTGTGAGCTGGGATGCCACTGAACCTGTACTGCTCCAGAATTTCATTTCGAATTATAATATAAGTTTCCAATACCTTGAAACAGCCGGTGGAAGAAATTATGCTGTTTTTGCAATGGACATCCCTACCCAGGTCACCTGGGTTGCAGGTACGGAATATACCATTCTTACATTCCAGCATGACCAGGGGGGAGCTGAATTTTCAACAAGTGATTTTGATATCGCAGCCGATACCTGGGCATGGGAAAATAATGCATATTATTACATAGAGTACTGGGGTTCAGTGTACACCGGGCTTGTGTACCGATATGAACCCGAAGCATACCTTTCTTCTTGTAATATCCAGGTGCGGACCAGGGTCTTGTTGCAGGCTTGCTTCAATGCTACAACAGGATTGATGGAAACTGACATCAATGATGGTGGGGATCTTCCGCTAAATCAACCTTTTCAGGACCCTCCCTGGAGTTTTAACTCCTCCCTGTCGGTTACATCTTTCCCTCCGGATGCGATAGACTGGATCTATATGGAAATAAGGGATCCCGAAGACCCAACACTTGTCCTCGACAAGAATGCCGGCATATTACTTGATGATGGTACCATAATGGGTCACGATCTGGTCAATTATCCGGCTTTTGACGGGGTAGAACCGCTGGAGGAATATTATTTGCTATTATGGCAGAGGAATCATTTACCGGTAATGACGAAGCTTCCCGTCCAGATACCAAACCCCGTAGTCTATGATTTTTCCGACACTGTGAATTTCCCACCATTCGGAGGTGCTGAGTGCGCGCTTATTGAAGTGAACAACGACATCTATGGAATGATAGCCGGCGATGCCAATAGCGATGGAGTGATCAAGTATAGTGGTCCCTTTAATGACCGGGCTCCTATTCTTGATACAATTGTCAAGGTTACCGGGCAGGAAAACATAGTGAACACCATAAAAGGCTATTATCCCGAGGATATCAACATGAATAATTATGTGAAGTACACAGGCTCCGATAACGACCCGGGATTTATACTGCTAAACCTGATTACCCTGACGAATACATTAAACCTCAATTCTGTTTATGAATGTGTTGTTCCCGGAATCATATCCTCTTTACCCTTAAAAAATGATATTGCAGGGCCCCTGAATATTTCAATAGAAAAGCACGACAGGTATATTGCTGTAGTGTTATACAATAAGGGGCATCTGGATAAACAACATCTTGACAATGTCCAGTTTACAATCGTGTTTCAGGATGCCGCTTTTATAGAAAATGTTTCCCTTTGTTCATCTCCAATTGGAATAGAACCCCAGGGGCAGCCAGTAGTAAATAATATCTCGTACTACCAGACTTTTGCGATGGTAGGATGGCATACTTTACCAGGCAATTTCTTGAACGGGGGAAAGATGGAGATACTCAGCATCCCATATGAAGATTATAGTCTGGATGTGAAAATTGCTGACGATGCATTTGCTTCACGAATTAATGGTTCTTACTATGTTTCCCTGGCAGGGATGGATAATACCGGCACCATTTTGAAAAGTTCACTGGGAGAAGAGGAACTGATCAGGGATCAGATAACTGTCAGAATATTTCCTAACCCTTCTCTGAACAGGAAATACAATGTTGATTTAAGAGGTTTTGTGCCGGACAAATATAATTATTCAGTTTACGATCTATTGGGGAATAACCTGGTTAGTGAAGAAATTGAAATCGGGAAAGATACTTACGTTTACCAAATAGATTGTACAAATTTTCCTGCAGGTCAATATATCCTTAAGATCACCGGATCAGATATTGTCCACACAGAAAAGATCATTATAGCTAATTGATTTAACCGCCTAGAACAGATGACCACAATGAAAAGACTTAATTATATAATATTTAGTACATTACTGTTAAGTGCCATATTATTTGATGCTTCTGCAACCTACGGACAGGATGAAATTGATATAGGAGCTTTTGAATCAGTGGCACTTGATAGGTTTGTTGTCAAAGCCAGGCCGAATGCCGATTTACAGAATACAGTAACCAATGTTTCATTTACTATTCGCTGGCCTGAAAGCAGCAATGTAACTGATTTGATTACCTATTACAGTGTATTCAATATTCAACCCCAGGGAGATGTGGAGATAAGCAATGGTTACAAGCATTTGGCGTTTGTTTGTGTTGGCACAATTCCTATCGATTGGACAGCAGGTCAGGAATATGAGATCTGTGATATTCAATATGTTTATACTACAGGTGATTGTACCCAGTTTGAGCTGATTGACGATGAATGGGCGGCCAGTAACAATGCGGAATACTATTTTGAAGTGCTGGGAGTTGACAAGACAGGTGAAATATATGAAAGTGTTGCTGTCGTGCAGACAGTTGAGGGCTATGTTGCCGGCTCTGATACTATTTGTGAGGGGAGTAATACAGGAACATTGACGTTAGTCGGCCATTCAGGAGAAGTGCTTACCTGGCAGAAAAATGTAAATAGTACAGGATGGGTTGATATCCCGGGTTCTGAAGGCTTTACAACGTATTCGGAAACACCACCTGCTTTGGGTACCTATGAGTACAGAGCTGAAGTCCAAAAATTTGGTTGCAATACCTTATATTCCGATCCGTCTACCATAGAAGTGACAGACAAAGCTATCTGGACCGGGGTAACAGATTCAAATTGGGGCGATATTACCAACTGGAACGGTTGTGGAGTTCCTGATATTACGGTAGATGTAATAATACCATCAGTAAATTCAGCGAATTATCCGCGAATTGATGTAGCTGCAGAATGCAACAGTTTAATAATTGAAACAGGGGCTACGGTAACTCTGTTACTAACAGGATCACTGAATGTTGGAGGTAACATAGTTGACGGGTCATCAATAAAAGAGATGGAAAGATAACATAGCAGGTGGTTCTGCTATGCGGTTAATCAATTAAAAGCCCGGAAACTTCGGTTTCCGGCTTTTTTTTATCTTGCAAAGAGATTATGAATTGGTTTACCAAAAGAATATTGTTTATCAGTATAATTGTTACATTACTCTCATGTGAGGCAACTTTTGCACAAGAAACTGTAGACCTTGGTGTTTTCCAGGGGATGAACGAAGATACTATTGCCGTTAAGGTGAGGCCAAATTATCAGGTAACTTCACAATCACTTACAAATATTGTCTTTTCGATCAGGTGGAGTGGTTTCAGCCAGGTAAATGAATTGATCCCCCATAACTCAACAGTTAATTTCACCTATTTTATCCAGCCTCAGGGTGAGGTTCAATTAGTCAATGGCTATAAATACCAGATATTTGCAGCTGCTTTCGGCACTTCTGTCACCTGGGATTCCCTTACAGAATACCGCGTACTGGAACTTCAGCCTGATAATCCTGATTCCGAGTGTACAAATTACGAACTGATCGATGATGATTGGACCAGCCAGAATAATGGTCAATTTTATATAGAATTTTACGGGAATAATAAAACGGGAATATTTTATGAACCCGTATTGAATTATGGTACAGTGAAAGGGCGAGTAGTGCCCGACACCACCATCCATTTCGGTGAAAGTACCGGCACCCTCACACTGGAAGATTATTACGGCGGCATCATGATATGGCAGGAGAGTTTCGACAGCGGGGCATGGCAGAATATTCCCGGCACGCAGGGATTGACTGAATATGAAACTTTTCCGACTGATGTAGGGTTATGGCAATACCGTGTAGAGGTACAGAAAACAGGTTGCCCTTCCGGATTTTCCGATCCGGCAGAGGTGGTGGTGGAAAGGTTTTCCGAATGGACCGGTGTCATCAATACCGACTGGCATAACCCAGGCAACTGGAACATCCAGGGGGTTCCTGATGAAACCCTTGATGCTGTCATCCCTGTGGTCACATCAGGAGTTTATCCTGAGATCGATTCTGCGGCCATCTGCAAAGCGATGATCATAGAGGAGGATGCCAGGGTCGATATCAATATGGAAGGCAGCCTGACGCTCTCGGGCTATCTCCTCAACAACGGTACCCTGACCTTGCACTCAGGCGAAGGTATCTGTGCATCACTTATCGATAACGGGAACATCCAGGGTTCTGGCAATTATATTATTGAAAGGTATATTTCGGGGAACGGCGACCACCTGGTTTCATCACCCGTCGACAGCGCCTATGTTTCACTCTTCTCTCAGCACGGTCTTTTCAGATGGGAGGAGCCCTCAGGGTCATGGGTTGCACTCTCAGCACCCGACAGCCTGCTCGAATCGTTCAATGGGTACCTTGTGGAACCTTCTGCATCAGATACCATTGTCTTTGCAGATGCGCCTTCTACAGGCAGAAAGACCCTTGAATGGCAGAACAGCGGGAACGGAAGCAATACCGATGGGTTGATGGCCTCCGGGAATCCATATCCCTCCTCCGTCAACTGGGAGATTGAGAATGGCCAGGGATGGGAGCGGGAAGGAGTGGCCAATGCCATCTATATCTATAATCCCACAAAAGGGAACTACGGGACCTATATCCTCGACGACCCCTACAGCAGCATAAACGGGGTTGATAGTATCATTCCCCCGCACCAGGGCTTCTTCGTCCATGCACCGGTAGCGGGCAGCCAGGCTTTGATGGAGGTGCGGAATGCCACCAGGCTCCACGGTAACGTCTGGTTTTTAAAGGATCACCCTGTTCAGCCATCAAGAAAATATTGCAAATTAAAAGTAAGCGGTGAAAGCTTCAGCGATGAGGCCATAATTCAGTTTGACCAGGCGGCCACTGATGATTTCGACCCGCAATACGATGCCCTCGACCTTACAGGAATTGAGGAGGCCCCCCAGCTTTTTACCATTCCTGAGGGCGGAAGGGAATTATCGGTGGATACGCGCTCAGAACTTATAGAGAACACTTCGGTCAGCCTGGGTTTCACCACAGGGACATCCGGCACATTTAACCTGGAGGTCACAGACCTGCTGAATTTTGATCCGATGACCCAGTTGCTTCTGGAGGATACACAGGTTGATTCAACGATAGACCTTGTCCCGGGGCTTAACTACGGGTTTTCAGGTGCACCGGGAGACCCGCCCGGCCGGTTTCTGCTTCATTTCAATCCCGAGCCAGTATTTTCAGATGAGCTTGTGCTGACATATGACTTTGAATTCCGGTATTCAGGCAATACCCTCATAATTGGATCTTCCAAACCGGTTGAGGGAAAAGTAATTATTACTGACCTAGCAGGCCGCATAATTTTGAGGGATGATTTCAGGCACCAGGGCAGGTATAGTTTAGATTTTTTGAATGTGCATAAGATGCTTATCGTAACAGTAATTTCCGGATCAGAGATATTTTCCGGAAAAGTTATGGTATACTGAAAAGGATTCTTCACCCACTGACTATAGTCACTCAGTGAGCTATTTAACATAATATTTCACCCACTGACTATAGTCACTCAGTGAAAATTGAAATACCCTGATAATCAGTGCCTCCAACTTCATTAAAGATCGCAGATCAGAAAAAGTGATCTCTATTGGAATTTATATGCCCTGTAGGTTGTTTCATCCAGGTCAATTTCCAGCACCACCTCGTCGGTCAGGCTGTTTATCTCAAGCACCTTGGGCACCCCGCCGCAACCAATGAAGTAGTTATCACCTATTTTCTGGACCGAGCCCATGAACTCTGCGAATAAGTTGTCAGGAAGGTCCAGCGACCTGAAGGCGAGGATCTCTTTTGAGTTTTCATCCAGGTCGAATTCGATGATCCTGCTGTAAGCCCTGTCATCATGCGATCCGTTATCGAAAAGCATCAGGGTCTGGTTGTTGTTGATCAGAGTTGCATGGTGCTGGCGGTAAAAATACATTTCGTCTGTCATAGGGAAGTCGCTATTATTGCCGCCAAGCCTCCAGATAATATCTCCTGTGGTCCTGTGGATCTTCAGTACCTGGTCGGTGTTCCTGAAGGAGCAGATCAGGTTATTGTCGCGAGGATCGATAAACACAGAATTGATATGCATATAGTCATTTACATGCCCTGCATCTGAAAAATCGTTATCAACAGCGCTTACACCATAGAATTCGGGATAATTGGTTCCGTTCCATTCGAAGATTACCTCGCCGTTTTGCACCTCCTGGATGATAGGGGCTACCACACGGCAGTTCTCGGCTGGGTTCAGCGAGTCAGGGATATTGTCCACTTCCATTTCGTAATAGGCAAGCACTATGTAATGTTCTTCATCTATCATAACAAACTCGTGAGAGTCGAGAACATCCGGGTCATCGGGAGTGCGGCCGTTATAGGGCAGTAAACGCAGCCGTTTTATCTCATCGAGATTTTCATCCAACAGGACAAGGTCGCCTGGAACATAACCTGTTTCAGGAATGTGGTACGCATCCGGGTCATGCTCGTAATAGGAGTAATAAACAGTGTTATTAATGGTCCATTTTCTGAAATCCAGGGCTTCCGCATCCACTTTCTTGTCGGTAATGAGATTACCTGCGCTGTCGAGGATCATAATGTTTCCGGAGGTTTCATCCTGGTAGGTAAAAGGGGCCACAAAAATATCTCCTGGTGCAGGCGTGGAAGATTCCACATTGATGATCGAATCATCGTCCTTTTTACAACCTGTAAAGAATAGAGCAAAAGAGAGAAAAGTGATTGTAATGAGGTAGAGGGTTCTTTTAGAGATAGTCTTCATTAGTAAATTGATTTTTGTTTAGATATAAAGCCAACAAAGATAATTATTTTAGAATATTTGTTTTTTCAGGTGTTTATGGGGCAAAGAGGGATGTTTAAGTGCTTGTTGAAGGGAAAATTCCATGAGTTCACCCAGTGACTATAGTCACTGGGTGAAATTATGTTCAAAGGTGTTAATCAATTCAAGATGCTTTATTCAATAAGGAAACTTAACTCGAAGATCCTCTCATTTGTCGCTTCGTTTTCGAAGATAACTTCAAAATCAATCTTGTCAATGTTGTAGCCATGTAGCATAGCTGACAGTGATTGCTCATAAAGCATCGGATTGTTTTCTGAAATATAAAAATAGACAGGCTTTTTGGATCCGATGATCTTTGAAACATCGTATTCTTCTTCCCAGTACTTTACCTGTCCTTCCCATTTAAAATAAAAATAAGATGAAGGATATAGCTTTTTATAAACCGGGAGGAACATCCTGTTTGCCTTTCCGGCCCAACATGAGCCTATCATCATCGAAAAGTCATGGAAAGGACAGCCATAGGGTGCGGATGTGATCAACTTTACAGCATCTTTTTCAAGCATTTCAACAAAATGTTTTGTGATGAGCTTGTTTTCCATCTCCTGCGAAATTCTACCGCTTACCTCTCTCACTCTTTTCATGTGCTGTGGGATCATTATCATTGAGCCTGCTATAATCATTGCTGCTATAATCAGATTAACTCGCTTGAAACTAATTAAATCACGAAGTATTTCAATTGACAAGATGACCATTGCCGGGAAAAGTGCCAGCCCTGGAACAAGGTAACGGTATTCATAATGCTTTGAGACAATCAGCACCTGAATGAGCAAAGTGACCAGTATTCCTGAAAGCCCGTATACCAACCTGTGGTTTATGTTCTTTCTTTTTATTATCAGATAAGCAAGGAGGGATGCAATGGATAAAAGCCAAATTATTACCAGGAAAACATGATTATTGAAAAAATACCAGAAGTTATGAGCATAAGTACCGGGATCGATTACATTTTGTTCTCCCCCGCCATATTGACCTGATCCTAGCAAAAGAGCAAACATCCACTTTGTGAATGCTACCAGGTCGAACAATATCGGGAAGGCAAAGATGAAAAGGCTTATCAATGAATAAAGCAAAAATTTCAGTTTATCCCGGATCCCGGGAATAACAAGCAGTGGTATCAGTAAAAGGGGCATGAAAGTGAGTTTGACAGACAGCCCTACCCCGGATATTACGCCGTACAGCAGCAACTTCTTATTATCAAACTTTTTTTCATTTTCCTTTGCTCCCTTTATCAGCATTATAGAAAGGAACAACACAGGCAAGCTGATCAGCAGTTCGGGAACAACCCTGCCAACGATGTCATAAGTTATCTGGGTGAAGAAGGGGGCCGTTTGCAATAATAATCCATAAGGGAGGAATGAGGTCAGCTTAGAAAGGATCGAACCCGCGACATATAATAAAATAGCGGTCAGGCTTATCAAAGTATGGTTGATAATGTTCAAATACAGGTCGGAATTTACAAATACGTCTTCTATGTAAGGCATGTCATGAGGGCGGAAAAGATAAACCAGGCGGCAGACGAGAGCCACAATGACCTGAAGGGGTGTGCCAGGATTATCGATGTGCGAAACATTCAGGTCGCCGGTCGACATGTACAGGCCATTTGCAAGGTAAATGTATTCCGGGTCTACGTTCCTTAATGAAAGGATCCCAATCAACCCGTTGAAGTAATATCCCAGTAGCAGGTATAGGGCTGGAATGATGATCAGGAATATTTTACCGTAACTTTTCATTTCAGCCCCGGGGTTTCAGATATTTATATCTTTTTATGCCTGACCTGTGAAGCCGGTACTGGAGGGAAGCCCTTACCACACCCAGGCCATATATGATGCTATTCCTGAAGTTAATGCTTGATGCTTCTTTAAAATACTTTGTAGGACAGGTGATTTCGGCGATCTCATATCCTGCCATCCATATTTGGGCCAGCATCTGGTTATCGAAGACAAAATTGTCGGAATTGGAATGATAATCGATCCTGTTAAGGACCTCTTTTGTGAAGGCACGATAACCGGTATGGTATTCAGAAAGTTTGGCGCTCATCAGTATATTCTGGAATAGGGTAAGGATGCGGTTGCTGATATATTTATAAACCGGCATTCCTCCGCGAAGGGCCCCTTTTCCGAGTATCCTCGAACCCAGCACAACATGATAGGTTTCGCTGGCCAGAAGGTGAGCCATAGCAGGAATGAGCTTTGGGGTATACTGGTAATCAGGGTGAAGCATGATGACAATATCAGCCCCGGTATCCAGCGCCTTGTCATAACAGGTTTTCTGGTTCCCGCCATATCCTTTGTTGACTTCATGCTCTATAATATGATGGATTCCGAGTTCCCTGGCAATTTTCACGGTATCGTCGTTGCTCAGGTCATCAACAAGGATCACTTCATCAACAAGACCGAAGTCGATTTCATCGTAGGTCGGCTTCAATGTAGAGGCAGCATTGAAGGCTGGCAATACGACCACTATCTTCTTTCCGTCGATCATTGGCCTGGTTTGCCGGTAAAATTAACGTTTTAAAGCCTATTTTAAAGCTTTTTTTGGGGGTATTAATCTGGAGATAAAATTTTTCACCCAGTGACTATAGTCACTGAGTAAAATATTATGTTAAATAGCTCACTGAGTAACTATAGTCACTGAGTGAAATTAATTTTGAACCGAAACAACCTTTTCATATTTTTGAAACCTATTAACGACCACCATCTGTTTCAGGACTGATCTGCCTAAAACTGAAATAAACTTATTATGAAAAAGATAACCGCAGTAATCTCTGTCATTTTACTGATCCCCTTATTATCAACATCACAAATCGTTATCACCTCCGATGAGATACTCGGGATAGGGGACGAGGTGATACAGGCATATGATAACAGCCCTGATCCGTCACTCGTGCCCGGTGACCCCGGTGAGAATCTTTTCTGGGACTTCAGTGCCTTGTTTGCCGATGATATCGATACCTTCAGCTTCGTTAGTCCGGCATCCACTCCTTACGGCTCCACCTTCCCTTCTTCAAACCTTGCTTTTTTCACAGGAGAGGAAGGCAGTTATGTATACTTCAATAAAAACACTGATGCGCTCTTAATGGTTGGCCTCGTGACCGAGATGGAAGACCTGGGGGTAGTTAGTTCACCTGTGGAACCAAACGAGGAATTCCTTGTCTTCCCCTTCGAATATGGCTACCAGGGTAATGAAACCTTCAGCTATAATTTTTCAGCCGATGTTTCGATCCCCGGTATCGACAGTATGAAAATGAAAAGGACGATTGATAAGGAGAGTGAAGTGGATGCATGGGGGACCATGACTGTTCCCATGGGTACCTATGATGTGCTGAGGATACACGAAACCCGTGATTACACAGATACCATCTGGGCCAAGGTAGCCATATTCGGGTGGCAGGTCTTTTCTGTTGAAGAGGGCCAGGAAGAAAGGTATATCTGGTGTTCGGATGATCCGGAGGTCAGATATATACTGGTCAACCTGAATATAGATCCCGGTACAGGCGAGGTGACCGACAGTGAGTTCATGGCCGAGCCTCAACCGGTTGGCCTTGATGAGATAATTGCCAGAGGGGAACTGAACGCTTACCCCAACCCTTTTGCTGATCAGCTAACAATAAAGAATACGGGGGCAAAACCCATAGACTATTTCCTTGCTGATGCCAGGGGTAAAATATTAATTAAAGAAAGACTAAACGCATCCGGGGTCAAAATGCACAGGCTTGAATACCTTGCTCCCGGTATATATTTTCTGCGCTACCATACCGGAAATGCTACAAGCATCATCAAGGTGATCAAGAAATAATTCATACTGAGAGGGTTTATATCCCATATTTTACCCGACTTTTATTTCTTTTTGAACCTAAACCTTATATGAAAAGGGGCTGTGGCATTATCGTTGAAGCAACCCAGCCGGGCACTTACGAAGTGGGACCAAGCAATCCTGAAAACTTCTTATCATGGGCCGTAGGTGACGGAACTGTAAATACCTACGCAGCCTCCAGTTCAGGCGGCTCAGGAACGGTGACAATCACAGAGTTGAATAACAACATTGCCAGGGGCACTTTCGAGTTTACAGGCGTGAATTTCGACCAGGAAACAAAGACGATCACCAACGGAAGTTTTACAGCGAACCTCAGTATTACGGATTTCTGAATTTTTCTCCCGGGAGAATGAGCCGGCAATTCAGAAGGCGGCCACAAAACCAAGGCTCCCTCGCCAGAATTCCCTGTTTTTCTCAGTAAAGTTATAAGTAACCTCCGATACCAGACGGACATTGCGGCGTAACAGGTAACCGGCATGAACAGATGCAGACCGGTAATCATAACCTGGAGCTTCTGATTCGGCATAATTGAAAAGCCCCGTAAAGTACCAGCGGCTTTCATCCCCTTTTGGCATTAATATGAGTTCTGCAAACCCACCGTTCGTTTTGACATCATCCATTGGCTCCATTTCCTCTTCGGAATAGATCACCCGGCTGTCGGACCGGAATAAATACTGGCCGTTCAGGATAACGATGTCATTAATATTAAGGCTGATGTCAGGACCCCATAAAAGTACCTGGTTTGTTCTGTCCATGTCAGACGAACCAACCAGTTCCTCCTTCCCGGAATAAATGAAAGCTCCAACGCGCAGATAATCCGATATGGACTGGGATATCCTGCCCATGACGTTCTTGTATTTGTCCTTATCGAATTGCCAGGAATTTTCAGCTTCCCCGATGCCATTCCCATTAATGACCTCCGCTACTATTGTTGTCCCGAAATCGGTTCCAAAAGTTACCATTATTCCCTTGTCATATTTAAGACTTATATCGGAAAGGCCCGGGCTTACCGTATAGATGTAATAATCCTCAAGTGTCAGCCTCAGTTCCCTCTTGAAGAGCGGATCGGAAACCTGGAATTGCCCCAGGTAAATATCCAGGTCGATATTGAACAGGTCGTTATACATTAAATAGGCATCTTCCACACCGGCAACTTTTCCGTATTCGAATAGAAAGAAATAGAAATAATAAGCAAGCTTATTAGATATTTCCCCACCTGATAAAAGCTTGAGGGTATAGGGTGTTTTCATGTCCGAAAGTCCTTCTTCATCCTGCATATAAAAATCGTACCCGATATGGCCATCCATTCTCACCGCTATCGGAAAATCCCGGATAAGGGACAATTGGCGGTCACCGGTTTCCATGAAATAACGTGGGGCCTCCTGGTCCTCCAGTTTGAATCCGCTTCCGGCAAAACTATCACCATATGCCTTCAACCGGGGGATCGGTGAATGACAGGTTTTACAACTCATCCGGTATTTCCTGGCAAAAGCCGGGATTCCTTCAGCCACCTGGGGCAGTATGAAGGCCATAATCAGTAATGTAATGATGATCTTTCCGGTTTTCATAATGATCTGGTTTTTAGGGTAGGATTTCTATTTCGGTTTTATGATGGTTTATCCTGTGGATTGCATACTCTTCACCGGGGACTTCCAGCAGTTCACCTACCGGCTTGACCAACAGCCTGTAATTCATTACCGCCTCAACCGTCATTTTACCTGGCGCTACATCGAAAGGAAGCTGAAAAGTAAAGGTTTCCGTTTTTGTTTCACGTGGTCCTATGCGATAATCAACACCCAGCGAGTCAGTATTCCATTGCATGATAGTCATGCGTCCCTGTGGATCGAAATAAGGCATTCGATATATTCTGTCACCTATAGGAACATCTTCTCTTCTCACTCCTTTGAAATCTGGTTTGTCCAGCGGAACACCCATATCCTGGTATGCAGTGTCGTTACTTGCGATAGTATATTCTTCACCTTCAAATCCCTTTTTATCCACCGGTAAGTGGTATATGTTTCCGTCAGCGTCGGTGGCTTCCACGTGGAGCCAGACTATACGGTCTTCAACGGAGCCGGTAGGGAATTTATGCCCTGTCTTCTGATTGAAAAGAGCCACAGTGAATACAACAGGCTCACCCGGCACGGCTTGCTGTATGTCTGGGTTTATCCTCAGCTCGATGACTCCGTTCAGTTTGCCGGGATCATGTGCTCCATGAAAAAGATGAAGCCGTGCATCCTTATATGTAGCGCCCATGGAAGCTGTCTTAAAGTTTGCTTTGGGCATATGGCAATCCTGGCAATGAACCCCTTCCGAAGAATAAGGGCCCTCTTTCCATTCCAGGTGAGTCGATTTGACCCAGACCCCGAATTGGCTCTTTTCGTTATGACAAATGCCGCAGAATTCTGCCTTCGAGTGCAGTTCCGACACCTTGATCACATGGTCGGGCGATTCTTTTTCCCCTTTCCGGGAGCTGTATTTGGTATCGCCCGGGTCCACAATATAATTGTAATTAAAGGGCACGTCACCCGAGTAGCCTTTGATCGTATGACAGACATCACAGGATACTGATTCATTGGCCCTGCTTCCTTCTTCAGGCCGTGGGGGAGGCAGGTCTCCGGCAAGGAATGCCAGGGGAGCATGACAGCCATTGCAACCTTCATGTACCCCCTCCATGTCGGGATCGTTCTCAGAATGCGCCACAGCAAGCTTGAAATATTCGATCTCGTCCCAGTGATGAGTATAGGCCTTCGACATCATAGCCTGGTCCCACTGCTGGTAAAAATCCGTATGGCAGGATGCACCACAATAAAAAGGGGTGTCGAAATCTTCATACTCAAAAGCCCCCTTCATTTTTTCATTGGATGGAATTGTCATTATAAGGGCAATTGAGCTCGTGAGGATAAAAAGAGAAAGCAGGATGAGGATAAGGATTATTCTCATGATCAGTTTGGTTTTTATATTTACCCGGTGCAGTTGCCGGTTGAAGAACTATAAGACTTTAAATCCTTTATGCAGATCGTTAAAATAAATCTAAGATAGTAAATTTTTTGACAATACCCTGAATGGATTGATCTAAAGGGTGCTTATTGAGGGGCAGAAGTACAATTCATGTTTTTCAGGTACCGGTCATATCTGTAAATGAACTTCTTTACTGCTAATAGAGAAAGAATTACCCTTGCACTCCCAAATTACTTCACCATCCGTTTGGAATTTTGTGTTTGTAAATTGTTTGGGATTTGGGTTTTGGAATTTGGAATTTATAAAGTACGGGGGTAGCACAACCCTGAACGACGAGCCCGTAGAGTTCTGCTTCAAAAAAGCCAAAACCATGCTTGAAGAGATGGACTTGCAATGGGATTTGGAGTAGCTCCGGAAGTTTGTTGACTCTCAAAAAGAGTAAAGTATTTTTTTCTTGTATAATAATTTGGTTATAATCAAAATTTATAGATACATTTGTATAATATTTGATTATATTCAAAAATATGGAAAATGCATTTGAAGCTTTAGAAAAAATAAATTACTGGGACAATGAATTGGATGTTGATTTAGGATTTATCCGTGAAACTTATCTTAATGAAATATCAAAGGCAAGCGAAAACAAGCTGATAAAAGTAATTGTGGGTCAGCGAAGAAGCGGTAAAAGTTATATCATTCGGCAGTATATTCGGAATTTAATCGAAGCTAAAAAGGTCAATCCAAAAAATATATTTTATTTGAACAAAGAACTGTACGACTTTGAGGCAATTAAAACAGCTTCTGATCTTAATAACCTGATTCAACATTACAAACAGCAATTAAAACCTAAAGGGAAAGTATATCTCTTTATTGATGAAATACAAAATATTGAAGAGTGGGAAAAAATCATTGTCTCACTGGCACAACATGTCACAGAGGAATATGAAATTTATATTACCGGCTCCAATTCAAATCTCCTGTCCGGAGAACTGGCAACTTTATTATCAGGACGATACCTGTTGATAGAAGTTTTCCCGTTTTCTTATAATGAGTTTTTGAGCTTCTATCAACATCCAAATAATAAGGAAATTTTTTTGAGGTACATACAAAGCAGTGGCCTGCCTGAAACTTATAATATACACTCCCCTGATATTCACCGACATTATTTTCAATCCTTAAAGGACACTATTCTTTTGAAGGACATAATGTACAGGCACAAGATAAGGGACTATGTATTGCTGGAAGATTTATTCCTGTTCCTGTTGCATAATGTGGGTAACCTGATTTCAATACCCTCAATTACAAAATACTTCAAAAGCAAGCAAAGAAAAGCTGATTACTCAACGATTTCAGCATATTTGTCCTACATGCATGATGCCTTTATTCTACAGCAATGTCCTAAATTTTCATTGAAAACAAAGGAGTTGTTATCTGGAGAAAAAAAATATTATGTAAATGACCTGGGCTTCAGAAATTCCTTATACCCACAGCTAATTACTGATATTGCATCCATGTTGGAAAATGTGGTTTACCTGAGTCTGAGAAGGCAGGGATACGAACTCAAGGTTGGATATACTAATAAATTTGAAATAGATTTTATTGCAACAAAAGGTGAAGAAAAAAAATATATTCAAGTTACCTATTTGCTTTCATCAGAAGATACATTAAACAGAGAATTCAGGTCATTGGAATCCATTGATGATAATTTCCCGAAATACCTTTTGTCGATGGATGATATAAAGATCAAACATCCAAAGGGCTTCGAACATAAAAACATTTGGGAGTTTTTAGTAGAATAAGGACCATCCAAAATGTGAAACTCTATTCTTTTGCCTTTCATCCACCGTAGCTTCGGCGAAGGTGGATTTGTCTTGAATACCCCTCTGCGTTCACCCAAAATCCCCCAACATTCCCTCACATCTTCCATGCGTTCTCATATAATATTCATTATAGGGTGTTGATCATATTTACTTTGTGGGAAAACAATTCGTCATGAAAAAAAACCTGCTTAATCTTATTCGCTGTATTTTTCACCAGCAGCATATTGGCCCAGACAGACGACCCCTGCGAATCATGCCTGCCGAATGGCATCACCTTCACCACCCAAATGCAGGTCGACAGTTTCCAGGTAAATTATCCTGACTGCGATCAGATCCTGGGAAATGTGACCATCAGCGGGAGCACTATTGCCAACCTGAACGGTTTGAGCGCTCTGAATGCGATCGATGGTTTTCTGTATATTACTGCGATGTCATCCTGAGAAAGGTATTATGTTCATCTGATAATATCGATTATTTTGCAAAAACCATTACCTTTGCACACCCAAATTACCTCACCAATCATTTGGAATTTGGTGTTTGTAAATTATTTGGGATTTGGGTTTTGGAATTTCCCATAGCGGGGTGTAGCGCAGCCCGGTTAGCGCGCGTCGTTCGGGACGACGAGGTCGGAGGTTCGAATCCTCTCACCCCGACAACCAAAAAAGCCTGGCACGGTAGTGCCGGGCTTTCTTTTTTAAACAGAAATGAAAGCGTGCTTTCAAATTGATTGTTTAAAAAAGAAAGCCCTGAACGAGCGAAGCGAGTGATGGCTTTTTTGGTTGAATCCCCCCCAAAAAGGATCAACGCAGTTAATCCTCAGCTTGCTTTATTCAGAAACATATCTT
>CAZXWD010000048.1:0-5873 GCA_964644135.1 uncultured Bacteroidales bacterium
CTTCTGGAGAGGTGTAATATCAAGACCAAACTCGATCGTCTTATAGTGCTCAGCCGTGTCGTACCCCTGCATGTAATGATGGCCTCCCTGGTAGTTGAATATCGGGAAGGAGAGGATCTCGGAAGGCATAGCATCTGTAGTGTCGTTCGATATCCCTGCCCTGACCCTTATTGCCTGCCTGCTGTCATGTTCAAGCTGGATTTTCAGGGTTAATCCGGGTTCATAATCGCTTATGGCATCCACAATATGCACTGTCTGGTTCCAGATTCCTCCCTCCTCAATGTCTTCTGCAAGCACTTTATACATCATATAACAGTATCCGCTGTCGAGCTGGTTCACCCCGTGGCTGTTAACAATTTTTACCGCACCGATCTCCCAGTCCCGTGGATCAACAATACCGTCGTCATTGATATCGAGGTGATTTGTATACATTCCGTCCCCGTTATAGTCCCACCTTACCGAATCGTTATAGCCCACCACAGTAAGTGCATGTGTTGGATTCGGATACCATTCGGTAAGCACGTGTTTACCACCTTCAGGGGTAGTGTCATTCAGCAGAACGGCATTGTAGGGCACATTGGCGTAAAAACTGGCCACACCTCCCACAACTGATTTTCCCAGGTGGTCGTAGACCCAGTTCTTCAATGCCAGGATTCCTTCCTCAGTGTCTGTTTTGATCTTATAAGCCCCTGCGATCCGGTTTTTCATCGAATTATAATATGCATCGTAGCCGGTCATCCACCTTTTCCCGTCATCATAGTAAGAACCGCCATAGTCATTTACATTCGGGTTTCCGCACAAGCGCAGTATTTCAAAACTGTGGAAATAACTTACCCCGTACCAGCCATTACCGCCATTCATAAAATTCCAGGTGAAATGGGTGGCATACTGATTGGAACTGGTATCGCCGGGCAGGCCCCTCACCGCATTTATTTCGTAGGTGAAGTTATGCCCGACCGCACATGCCTGACCGCATGAAGCCCCCATCTGGAAAAGCACTGGTCTCATATGAGGCAACGCAGAATTATCCACCATATAGGGCAATTCCCTGCGGAGATCATGTTTAGGTACTTTCATTTCAGGTAGTGAAGAAAGCATCATTTTATCCCATGTTTTCAGAGCCAGGCCCACAGGGTACTTATCAATATAGTCCTGATAAGCTTTATCTATATAGGGTTGTGATATAAGGTTGGTTATACCCAGAAAAACAAGCAGCAGTAATAGTAAGTTTTGTTTCATTGTTCAATCAGACGGGTGAAACCGAAAATTAGTAAAAATAGGCTCAATAATCAATATTATTAAAGAGAACGGAGGAATATGCAAAGAATACGGAAAAGTTTTATTTATTCAATATTATGGCTTTTTTGGCAGAAATGAGCCTATCACCTTCGAAAACTGAGATAATATATGTTCCCGGAGGCATATCATCAAGGGAGACATTGTTATTTTCAATTTCAAGCTCCCTGATCAATTTGCCATCAAGACCTGATATCCTTGCAAAAAGCTGCACACCTTGTCTCAAATCTTTTATATTGAAGTACAATTTATTTGTGGCGGGCACAGGATAGATCGTCATTTCATTCCCCGGCTTTTCAATTTCTTTTTCGCCTACCATCAGATAATCCCCGAACACTCCGTTATGCCTTGTATTGTACTGAAGGATGGTGAGGTAGTTTTTATCCTGGTTCATTTCGCTGTGTGTTTCCCAGAGGTACACATAGGTGCGATCAAGGCTGTTGTCATACCCTCCCCCTGAAAAATCGGCAAGCTGGTCACCATTAAGGTCAGCGATAAAGGGATTTATGGTAAAAGTGGACCCTATGACACTTACGGGCCATCCCTCCATTACCGATCCGTCGTGGTTGTATCCGCAATAAATGCCTTCAGGGCCGATGTTGCTGTCGAAAAGGATCTCCACTTCATCATCCCCGTCAACATCTGCCAGCAGCAACTGGCTGAAGACTCCATATACATAAGTGACCGGGAACCCCGGATGGTCATCGCCGGTTAAGGCATCCCAGGCATAAACCCTGTTTACGGGTGTTGAGATCTCATGGAAATAATCTGCTATCACTATATCGAGCAAGCCATCATTGTTGATGTCACCTACTGAAGGCGGGCTGTATAACCACCATTCGGTTGTCTTTGGCCAGTTAGGAAAAACTGTGCCATCATTCTTCAGCACATGCACTTTACCATCACTATTCGATGAGGAATGGTCGCCAATGATTATTTCCCTCAGGCCGTCTTCATCAAGATCGGCAAGAACGGGCGAAGAGTGTGAGAATACCCTTCCGGAACCGGGGATGAACGGAAAACCTGAAAGAATGCCCCCTTCGGTGTCATAGGCATACAATGCTGAGTAGGATGCTGCAATTATTTCAGGGATGTCATCCCCGGTAATATCACCCACTGCAACGGTTGTTGCCGGCACATCGTTCATTCTCACAGGCCAACCTTCATAAGGTGTTCCATTGCCATTGTAAACGTGTACGAAGCCATCGGGCCAGTTCCTGACCGATATTATGATCTCATCATCACCATCCAGGTCGAGGTCGGCAAGCACAGGGGTCCTGACAGCACCTCCTTCGGTGTCGATCGGAAAACCGAACACATTGTTGCCGTTCTTCTCAAAGGCATATACCTTTCCCTGCGAGAAGGAACCTACCACATGGGTGGTAACCACTATTTCCCCGAAACCGTCGCCGTCGATATCACCGAAAGACGGGGCACCGTCAGGGATGTATTCGAGCGAAACGGGCCAGCCGGGCACGTCGGTGCCTTCAATGTTGTATGCGTAAAGACTCTGCCCTACTGTATAAACTATTTCCAGTTCGGGATCATCATCCAGGTTGCAATAAATACCGCCCCTTTCATTGTAACCGCTTTCGCTTTTGGGCCACAGGGGAAATACCGTCACTGTATCTTCTGTGTTGGAGTTAAAGCCGTTCTGCTTAAATCCCGATGATACCAGTACTTTGCCCTTTACATCGGGTATGATGTGCTTTCTTTTTTCCGGCGGCAGGTTTTGTATGTCAGTGACCATATACTGTCCCGAGGCATTCATAGCCAGGAACAGGAGAAGTGCATTTGTGATGATGGTTCGCATCATGGCCACTGTTAATTATTATGTAAGTTGGTGATCCCGGATCTGCCTGCTTATCCCGGTTAAAATGAGATATAAAAAGTTAACAAGAATGTACCGGTCTGCAACCTATTGATTATATCGTCATATAAAGACGTAAAGAAGTGTCATTTGGTTGCATTTGAATCAAAAAACCGTTCCCCAGGCAGTTAAGGGGAACGGTTCTTTAGTGATGTTTTCTTTATTACTGAATTATCATCTTTTTGGTTTCAACCCATTTATCAGTTCTTGCCACAAGCACATAAACTCCTGAAGGCAGACCGGATCCGTTGAAAACAATGGTTCTTCCTGAATTCTGCAACAGTTTTCTGATCACTGTTTTGCCTGTCAGGTTAACGAGTTCCAGGGTTACTTTTCCCTCTGATAAATGACCCAGTTCAACATTGAACTCTCCCCGGGTGGGGTTAGGGTATATCGTTATCCTTTCTTTTCGTGCAATGGGCTCGGGCGTGCCAACAAGGTTGTTTTCAACCGTAACCACAAGCCCATCGGAGGTGGGACCGCTGCCACAGGTGTTTTGTGCTTCTGCATATATAGTAGCTTCACCGGCAAAATTCCTGTCCCATATTATGGTTCCTGTATTTCCATCGGCAGTAAAGATACCTGCATCAGAAGGCTCAATAAACCAGTTGTAATCAGTGATGCCCGGCATGCCTTCAACACTGTAACCGGAAATATATACATCAGAAAGATCAACATAATCGGGGCCGGTGGGCATACCCGGGGCTTCAGGCATCAGCTCTATGGCCAGTTCCATTTCATCGGTGTATTCTATACCATTGGTCCCCCAGACTGTGAGGGTAACAGTTACTCCGCCGTTCGAAATATCGGTTTCGCTTGGCGTATAAACGGGGGTGAGTGTAGTGATACTGTTAAAGACCCCCGTACCTGACGTTTCCCAGAGGTAGTCATCATAATCTGTGGCATCTCCGAGTATCTGGTAGCCGTTATCTTCACAGGTAGTGGCGTCTTCCCCTGCATAAAGAGTGGTCTTCACAGGGGTTGGGAAGACAATGTAATCGATCCAGGCACAGTCGCTGCCACTTGTCCAGCCCCCGTCCTTCTCGTAAACCCACCTGAAGGTTTTCATTCCGCTTCCTACCGGGAAGCTGGCCCTTCTCCATCCTGCGGATGTTCCTGACCACTCACCCATCAGGGTATTGTTGATATAGAACTTCAATTTGTCAAAGCCTTCTTCCGAAGACACTTTCCTGAAAAAGGTAATGCTGTCGGGCTGCATCACTTCATATTGCAGGTATATCTCAGAAGACTCGCTGTTACCGATATCCCCTGATTTCAGACTGTAGAATCCTTCGAAAGGAAATGAGCCGGAGATATCCCAGTTGGCATTTCCGTCGTGCTGCCAGTTGAACATAGAAAGGTCACCTGTTTCAAAATCTTCACATACCATCCCGATGCGCATCGGACGGATCTTTTCGTGTGATATGTTGCCTGATGTCAGGTTAAAGATCATTTCAGCCAGGATACCTACCGGGGCATTTTCGTCAACTGATACATTGAAAGTTGCCGTTTTATTGCCAAAAAGGCCAAGAAGCCCGAGCTCCTCAACAGGGTTTTCTATGTTGACAAAGCCTGAATGTGCCGTTAAGGTTGCCCTTGTGGCAGGAGCAGCAGTATGTCCCTGGTTAGAGCAAACAAGCAATATATTTGCTTCTTCACCCGGATCCAGCCTGCCGTTGTTGTTCCCCGAAGCATCATCCACGATGATCTCATCGAAGGAGAACAGAGGGGCAGAAGCCTTGACCGTAAACTCCGAATTCCATTCTTCTCCTGAATCATCGGTCATGAAAATATTGAAAGGTATCTCGTAATTATCGGGAACCATATCATCCACAATAAAGGAGAATGCATTTTCGAGCCTCACTGAATCCTGTGACGGGATAAGCCCGCAATATTCAATGGTATCGGTCAGTGTTACAAAAGGATCATTTGTTTGCAATACAGCCTGCAAATTTATTGCATCGCTGTTCCCCCAGTTCTTGAACTCTGTTTCAACAGCGATTATCTCACCGCAGTCGACCTTAGAGTTATTGTTACCCTGGAGTTCGATCTCGACATGATCGTTCAGCAGGACGAAAGGACCGTCTGGATTGGCGGCAAGCACAGTGCCAATGTATGGCTGCCCGTTTTGTTTTGTGACCACAACATCTGCAAGGCCCGGTGTTACTATGGGGATCAGTGGCACTTCCGCAACACCTTCCGCATTGGCCAGTGAAGCCCCGTGAAGTATTCCATCCTTGGAAATTGCCACATAGGCATAAGGATCCGTATTCACTGTAAAGGAAGTTGTGTTAAGTATCAGGATGGGCATATGGTCAACAGTGATCGGGGATGGTTCTGAAAGGTATATCATGAGTGAGGGATCCCCCAGGATGTTGTAGGCTTCCCAGTAATATTCAGCCATACCCGGTGCGCCTTCGGTAACGGCAAGGTTACCTGCGTATATCATCTGGTCAGTGGTGGTGTACCAGTCCTCAAAGGGCTCATCATGTGTATGCCACATCCGGTCGTACATACCCAACGTGGTTTCTTCATATGACGGAGGGTCTTCGCTGATCGTACCAACCCCAACACCCCAGTAGTAATCTTCATCCCAGTAGGTACTGTTGGAAGCCCCGATATAACCAACAGCCCCCTTTTCTTCTGCCCTAACAATTTCCTCTCCAAAGCATTCTGTTTGCTGGTATTCGCTGGAAGAGCAGCAATT
>CAZXWD010000048.1:5973-23117 GCA_964644135.1 uncultured Bacteroidales bacterium
CCGTAATATATTTCGGGGAAGTAATCACCCGTGAACTCGCAATAAAACAAGTCGGTAGCATGCCCGGCAGCATTCCCGGTCCATGTGGGCACCTGTTCAATATCACCCACAAAGAGTACGAATGACGGAGGCAAATCCGAGTTGTCGTAGATATCCTGGATATATGACTTGATCTGTGGTTTTGTATTACCTACATTCGGGTCGTCAGTGTATGCCTCAACAACATCAAAACCTTTTTTGGTTTTCCATTCAATGAAAGGCTGCAACTGGCTTTCGAACACCGGATCGGATATGATCACGTATTTTATTGGGTAAGTGGTTAAGGTATCCCTCGAATTAAGGGGTATGTAATTGAGGAGGCTCCTTGCTATCGACCGGTAATACGGGCTTTCCACCTTTTTCTTTTGAGAAGCTGTGAGAGAAAGGTCAGCTCCGGTGAATTTCACTCTTGCAACAATCTCCTCATAAACCCTCAATATTCCTTTAACGGGGTTGTATTGTACCGTTACTGCTTCCATTCGTCCGATGTTCAGTCCACGGAGCACTCCAAGCCGGGTAACACTGACTATGGTTCCCGGATAGAATGAATTTGTATTGTAAGCTTCCTCATCAATCACAAAAGGTGGAACCTGGCCGCTTTTCGGTACCGGAGGCTGCGCCGGGAAAACCATTGCATCATACCCCAGTTCGGACAGGCTGAGATCGCGATAAACGGTACTTATCACTTCAATTTCAATTTTAGCGCCGAAAGGGATCTCTATGAGTTCACTTTTTACCGGCAATTCAGGCCGGCCTGTTTCCTGTGTGCGGGAGTATTTATCTACTTTGAGTTTCAGATAATTCTCCCCTTCGGCCGTGACGTTAAAAGTCCTTATTCCGGCCAGCGTATTGCTGAACTCAAATCCCCGGAAGTCATTATCTGCAATTGAGGCCCTTGTTTCTCCTCCGGGGATGATGTCTATATATTGTGCATTTGAATTTATAAAAAATGCCAGGAAGAAAATGGTAACTAAGCTGCTAATGCTTTTCATAGTTGGGTAATAGTTGGATTAGTTAAAATAGCAAAGCGAAACCATAAGCAATGAGTTGGTTTCGCTTTGCTCCTGTTATTGTTATTATTATTGTTTTATGATCTTACCAGTGAATCTCTCTTTGCCATCACTGATAACCAGGATGTAAAGCCCATCCGACAGGCCTGAGAGGTTTATAGTGTTCCTCGAGTTCTCATTGAGGCTTACATAACCTTCGTAAACGGTTGTTCCTGTGAGGTTGTACACGCTGATCCTGGCGTCATCACCAAGATCCTTGTTCAGTGAAATATAAAAGATCCCGTTGCCCGGATTAGGGGCAATGGTGACTGCCTCTTTGACTGTCAGCGGATCAGATATGCCTGTGAAGTTATCAACTGTAACCTCAAGAACTTCAGAAACCTCTCCTTCCCCGCAGGTATTGATTCCTGCAACAGAAATAGATGCTGTTCCAAGGAAGGAAGGATCCCATACAACAATGGCATTGTCGCCATGATCGAGGATCTCACCGGCCTCCTCGGGCTGCAGGTACCAATTGTATTCGTCAACACCTTCAATACCATCAGTTTCATAGTAGGAAGATACTGTTGTATTAACGTTAACGTAGTCGGGCCCCGTGGGCAACGACGGTGCTGTCAGTTCCTCAGTGAATGTAACAGTGGTTTCATCAAGCTGGGAATTGCCTTCCGAATCCCATCCGGTTATTGAAAGCACGACATTGCCTGCTGCGATATCGCCGGGGCTTGGCGTGTAGACCGGATCGGTTATTTCATTATTACTGAAGGTCCCTGAGCCGTTTGAAGACCATTCAACTGAAGTGTAGTCGGTTACATCGGCCTCAAGCTGCGCATCTGAACCGGCGCAGATCTCCTGGTCGGAGCCGGCCCATACAGTCAGCTTCATATCTGCCGGCAGCATGATATAGTCTAGCCATGCACAGTCGGCGCCGGAAGAGCCTGAACCGTTCTTTTCATAAACCCACCTGAGTGTTTTCATGCCCGGTGATACGTCAAATGTTTCCTGGTTCCAGCCTCCGGCAGTGCCGCTCCATTCACCCTTCAGCGTGTTGTTAATGTAAAATTTCAGCTTATCATCGCTGGATGATGAAACTTTCCTGACAAAGCTGACCAGGTCATCTTTCATCACGTTGATCGTGATCTTCAGTTCGCTTGACTGGCTATTATCAATACTGCCTGATTTAGCGCTGTAAAACCCTTCATAAGGATACTGGTTTGTGATCGTCCAATTCTGTTCACCTTCATGCTGCCAGTTGTAAGCTGAAAAATCACCTGTTTCGAAGTCTTCACATTCACCACTAACCTTTTCGGGGAAAGTCTTGTCAAGGGTATAGCCTCCAAAAGATATCTTGTTGAAAAGCGGGGCGGGAATACCCACTGGTGAATCTTCTGCAACGGTAACCTGGAATACTGCATTGGCGCCTCCGAAAAGACCTATTGAAGGTATTACGATCCTGGAATTACTTACATCTACAGGACCACAACGTGCTTCAAGGAATGCATTTACATTCAGTGCAGGTGTATGGCCTGTATTTGTGTAATGAATGGTGATCTCTGCTACTTCCCCGGGGTCGAGTTCACCGTTACCGTTTCCATTTTCTGAATCATCGATAGTGAGTGATTCAATCTCGATCACAGGGGCGTTCAGTTTGAGATGCAGGAAGCTTTGCCAGTCTTCATTTCCGTCGGAGGAGATTATTGTACCCATTATGGTGTGCTCATCGGGGACGCTGTCTGCCACGATCATTTCAAATGCATCCTCTATAAGTACTGACTCTCCTGCAGGAATGTTATCAATTGATTCGATATTATCGGTTACGGTGATATAATCGTCTTCGATATTCAGAGTGAATGATACATCAACGGCATCTTCCACGCCCATGTTTTCCATAATAAGGTCAAGCCTGATGATCTCGTCATAGTCGGCGTGGCCGTTTCCATTACCGGTTTCATCATTGATATTATAATCCTGAAGCATGACATAAGGACCCTCTGCCGGGATTATATCAATATCTTCGATGTATGGATTATGGTTGAATGCTGTAACTGTGAGAGTGGCGGTGCCGGGGTTGCTAAGCTGGGTGAATGTCAGGGTTACCGATCCTCCCTGTACCACGCCTGTGGCAACAACTGATCCATCGACCATCAAAGTTGCCCTTGCTCCGTCTACATCAGTCATAACCATTAACTGGGAAGCCCCGATGAACAAGATGGGATCGTGTGTGACAGTCAGGTCTTCAGGTACGGCTGTTCTTACCATTACGGAAGGATCGCCGAAACAGGTCCAGGTGTCGGTCATTTCCTCACCGTCGGAGCCGTATTCATCGTTCATTTGCATACATCCGTGCATCGACAGTGCCCCGAAGGTCCTGTTGATGTTATCGGGATAGGTTTCAACGAGGATGTCGTTCATTTCATCTTGTCCGCACATGGGAGGGTTCCACGACTGGTTGATAGTTGAAGCAAGGAATGCAATGGCGCCTGTAGGTTCACCATTGTTGGTTGCTCTCAGCCAGGCTTCTGCGAAGCAGGTATTATTCGTAAAGTTTCCGTTTACGCACGCTACAGACCACACAAAGGGAAGCATATTGTCGTTTACAAGATTGTTTACATCCCCGTTGGAAAATCCTGAAGACCCCCATGAAGTAGTGCTTCCGTGACCTGTGTAGTTAATAATACTGGTGCCGTTATTCAGGTCATCGGCTACCTGCGAAGGTGAAGGGTTACCGGGATCGTCATTCCCGCCCTGGCTGCCGTCGAACAATTCATTGGCATAGGTATAGGTGAAGGCCAGCAGGTCGTCGTGAATATTCCTGATGTGCTGGTAATCGTATTCGCCATCATCTCCGGGCCCCTGGTCCGAAGCAATGCCTGTGGCTATTGTAAACCAGTCGATATCGTTCCTGGGGTTCTTTTCATAGGTAATGGTCCGCTGCACCTGTGTGGTTACCTGGTCTTCATTTTCGGCCGAGAACCTTCCAATAAAAAGATCGGGATAATGATCGTTACCTGCAACATATGAATAATTATTGTCAGAGTCGCCTGCACTGGTACTCGATGTGGGTACCTGCTGGTGATCGCCCACCAGGAGCACAAAGGCCACACCCTTACTATCGTAGTAATCCTGGATATATGTTTTAATAGCTGCTGAATTACCTATGGTCGAAACATCTACCATTTCAACCGGGAAACCGATCTGTTTCTTCCATTCCACAAAAGGTTCCATGGTAGCCATGAATGGCCCGTGTGAAATGATGAGGAAATTACCATATTCTTCAACAGGATCGTAACGGTTTGCTGAACTGTAGTTGAGAAAATGTTTACTGTAAAGGCTGTTGAAATGGACATCCACAGTTGAAAGGGGTTCAGTCCTTGAAATCTCGTTCTCACCCTTGTCAGCAGTTTTCGTTACCTGAAGGGTAAGCTCGTGATAGATTTTGAGGGTTTTGGTTGCCGGATTGTACTGGAATGGATAGATAACTACCGCTTGACCCCTCATATCCTTGATGATGTAAGGTTTCCTGAGTTCAGCAAGTTCACCGGGGAAGTAGCTGTCATGTGTGTATTCATCACCATATTCAAAAGGCACGGTCGAAGGGTCTATATCCCTGGTAAAATTTCCCTTCGAGGGGGCAATGAGAATGTTTTCTACCAGTGTGTATTTTTCACCGGTCACTTGTACCGACATGCTTCCTGCATCAGGGATTACAAGGGAGGCCGTTGTTTTAGGAAGGTCTGGAGCACCCTTTTTCAGGACAGGTGTCGCTTCTTCCAGTCCGATAACAAAAGCATTACCTCGCGGGGTCGTAACTTCTTGTTTCAGAAATCCATCGAACTTTACTGTAAATGTAGATGTATTGAAATTGGATGAGATAAGCTCGATAGTTACCGGTCCGGGCTGGTCGGATTTGATATTGTGCCAGTCGGCGCTGTATGAAAATAAACTGACTGCTATGAGAAGCAGTAATAGGATTGACTTTTTCATTGTTAATGTTGTGTTTTGGTTCTTACTTATCCTGGTTTACAGGATCGTATCTGAATACCAAAAGAGACTGCCTCTGGGACAGCCTCTTCAGGATCTTTCAGATTAATTACTTTTTAATGATCTTTCTCGACGTTATCTTATTGTCTTTCTCGATCACAATAAAGTATATTCCATCGGGGATGGATGTAAGATCAATTGATTTATTAAGTTGTTGATTGAACTCGATCACCTCCCTGTAGAGCTCATTGCCTACAAGGCTGACAACTTTGACGTTCAACTGACCGGGATCTTTGTCCCTTACTGACAGGTAGAATATGCCATTGCTCGGGTTCGGAGCGACAGAAACGAAGAATTCGTATGATACAGGTTCTTCTACGCCCACAGTATTGTCAACGGTAACTTCAAAACCTTCCGACCATTCTCCTTCGCCGCATTCGTTAATGCCTGCCACATAGATCGTGGCTGTTCCGAGATAGTCGGGGTTCCAGGTAACGGTACCGGACGGTCCCATTGATTCGATCGTTCCTGCTTCTTCAGGCTCAATGCTCCAGACGTATTCATTTATGCCTTCGAGGCCTTCTGTCGAATAGTCGGATGTGGCAGTTGTCAGTAGGTCGACATAGTCAGGGCCTTCGGGTGCAGGCGGACTTTGCGGTGCATCTTTGAATGAAAGTGCCATTTCATCAACCACAACATTTCCTTCGTCGTCTGTAAGGGTCAGCGTAAGGATCACCTCTCCGTTATTGATGTCGTCATCACTCGGTTCGTAAGAAGTGTTGATTATGGTATTATTTACAAAAGTACCTGTACCTGATGTAGTCCACTCAGCGTCAACATACATTGTGCCGAATGCATCCTCAAGCATGTATGATTCACCGACACAAACTTTGTCATTAGGTCCTGCCCAAATGGTAAGGGATTCAGGTGGTGGCAGGATGATATTGTCCAGCCATGCGCAGTCGGCCCCTCCCGAACCGCTTCCATTCTTCATGTACACCCATCGGAAGGTCTTGTTTCCGGCTCCTACCGGGAAGCTTTCACGTTGCCAACCGGAAGTTGTCCCTGACCATTCGCCTTTCAGGGTATTGCCAATGTAGAACTGGAGCTTATCGCCCGGTTCGGATGAAACTTTCCTTACAAACACTATACTGTCGGCTGTCATGACCTTATAGTCAAGGCTCAGTTCCGAAGCCTGGTTATCACTTAGTTCTCCTGACATGGCACTGAAAAGTCCTGCATATGGATACTGGTTCGAAGTGCTCCAGTGATCCACGCCGTCGTGTTGCCAGTTGAACTTTGAGAAGTCACCCGTTTCAAAATCTTCACACTCGGGTGTTATCTTAATTGGCCAGATCTTCGAAAGAAGGAAATCGTTCATTGTAAGCTCATTGTTATACTTTACAACGATACCTTCGGGTGCATCATCGTCAACCACAACATCGAATGTTTTTGTGAAATTGCCAAAGAACCCGATTGAGGCAAAGGTCTGGTTAGGGTTGAGCACTTCCACAAAGCCCGATTGAGCCTCCAGGTATGAATTGACATCATAGGCAACCGCATGTCCTGAATTGGAGTAGCTGATGCTCATTTCCACCTGCTCGCCCGGATCAAGGATGCCGTCTCCGTTGCCATATTCTGAATCATCCATTACCAGTTCATTTATATGGAGTTCAGGAGCATTGGCTGTAATGACGAATATACTTTCCCAGGATTCTGTGCCGTCAGATGCATTCAGGGTAAAGAAGATCTTTTCCTGGTCGGGAACCGCGTCTGTAACATAGAACCGGAAGCCGTTTTCAACAGTTACTGAGCCGCCTGAAGGGATGGTTCCGTAATTTTCGTTATCGTCGTAGAATAGGATGTAAGGGCTGGCCGTTGTGATGGTGATCTCAACATCTTCCCCATCATCCAGACCTACATTCTTAACTTCAAGGGTCATATCGATGATCTCATCAAAATCTACGAGACCGTTACCGTTTCCTTCAGGGTCATTCACTTCATGGCTGTCGTAGATGCAATAGGGTCCGTCGGCAGGGATGACCTCCATGTCTTCTTCATGCCTCAGGTAATTGGATTTGGTAACTGTAAGTGTGACTATAGTACCAACTGCCTGAGGTGTGATATAGATAACCTCCGGAGCGCCCGTTCCTTCTCCCAAACCGATAATTTCACCATTTGCGGTAAGACAGATCACTGAACCTTCTTCTGCAGTGATGGTGAACTGGTCAAGTCCGGCAAGTATAATACCATCGTGGATGATGTCGTTTGTTTCCGGAACCTCTGAATAGAGCTCAAGGAATGCATCACCGTGATGGTGGAAGAGGTGGTAGGTTACCTCTTTGTTATTGGTATTATAAGGCCAGTTCGACTGCTGGAGGAAATATTTGCCTGCGGCATTTCCGTAAGCCGGAAGCATGCCCCTTTCTTCTATGTCGCCCATCGGGCCGTACATCGGCATAAATTCAGGCCACATGTTATCGTACATGCCCCATACATAGGTATCATTCACGAATGAATAGGAAACTTCGGATGCAGCGATAAGCCCGAGTGCCCCTGCATTGACGCCGTTATTGGTATGCCTGTGGAATTTTTCAGTAAAGCATTCCTGGCTTGAGTTGTATTTGCCTGTAAGGCAGTTTATTGAGAATACAAATGTAAGTTCGGTATTCGTCAGGTTGTTGATATCGCTGTTGTGATAGTCGGGTTCTCCCCAACCTGTTTCACTTCCGTGGTCCCTGTGCTGGAGCAGGAAGGCCCCGTCGTTGATTGCGTTGGTAACATCAGCGCCTGTCCCGTTCCAGGTACAGTTTACCATACCCGGGGTAGCGGGGATATATCCCAAACCGTTTGGGCCGAATACATCAAGTACCATCTGGGTGTTCTGGTTTGTTGACCAGGGGCCGGTTTGAGGGTTACCGCTATAAATAGCGTTTATCCTTACCGGGTTTTTCCCGTGCACCACTTCAAAGAAACCTGCAACAGACTCTGAGCAGATCTGGAACCAGCGCTCTGTCTGGTATCCCAGTGCTGTAATGGGATGGTTGTAGAAATCGAACGACATCGGCGGGTCCATTTCGTAGTCGATGAACTTGGTCACATAGGTTTCGAGCTCAGTTTCGTTATTGGCCGTCATACGTGCCAGGATGATGTCAGGCATGTCATCATTATCCACATCCGCATAAATATTGTCAGAAACGCAATAATTATCCCAGAGGGGTGAAGTAATGCTGTTGTTTATGTTGGATCCGTAATCGGCCATCAGGAGAATTGCTGATGGTGCGGGATCCCAGTTATTGTAAATATCATCGATAAACGATTCGATCTGCGGGGCAGAGTTGCCACCGATTTCGCTTAGGGTGATGATCTGGGTGGTAATTCCCTGTTTGACCCTATGTTCCTGTATCACTTCTGCCCAGTCCATGAATTCCGGTCCATCAGGTACGATGATGACATATTCGCTGCCTTCATCACTCCTGTTGTTAAGGATCCTTTCAGCGTAGTTGACCTCGGGAAGGCTTTGATAGTTCATGAGGGCATCATTCAGGATCGGGTCCCAGAACCGGCTGCGCAGCCTTGGGTCTCCGTAGGTGCCTGTTCCGCCTTCGAACTGAACTTCAACCTCGATATCCCTGTATACGATCAGCTCTTTTGTGACGGGATTGTACTGGAAAGGGGTAATGCCAAGTATGACCACTTCCACACCCCTGATCTTTGATACTTCTGAAAGTGCTATGGGATTTGCAGGGTAGAAAGCATTTTTTTCATAAAGGTTTTTATCTTTTATGAACTTCAATGGCTCATTATCCGTGTCGAGTGGTATCCTGGGTGCGGGAGCTACATCAATTCCCGTATATTTTTCAGTGCGTGAGGATACTATATTCAAAACAGGTTTCGCCCCGTTTGGAATTGCGATGTAACGTCCTGAACCCGGAAGGTTGGGTGCGCCCTCGTCGTTGGGTAAGAAATGGTGAGGGAGCAGGATGTTCTTAGCAGCTTCTCCTTCGGCAGTTGTGATGTCTGCCATTGTGAAACTTCTGATGGAATAAACTACGTTTACTCCCGAACGGTTCTCCGATTTAAGGTTGAACCCTTCTTTAGCCCAACTGTCGGAGAATTCAAATGTCTGAGCCTGAGTGTATAGCGTCGAAATAGCGAGGATGAGTGATAAGCCCAGACTGATCAAATAATTAAAAGTAAAATTTTTCATGGCTCTCAGTGATTGAATTTTCTATTTATCGTTGAAAATGAGATTATAGCAAAATTAATACTTTAAGAAGTAAGGATAAAGCCAAAACCTAATTTATAATCAATATCAATAACACTTTTCAGCATATGTAAAAAACAGATTTACAATTAAATAGCTTTGATTGCACCAGGTCATTTGATAAGAAAAAGCCCGCCTTTCACAGCGGGCTTATAGGAATGATCTAATTATTAAAATATGATAATATGATTGCGGCTTTACCGGTTGATCACGAACTTTTTGCCGGTACTGAATTTATCATTGCCGATAAAAATAAAGTAAACGCCTTTCGGAAGGTGGGACAGTTCCATTTCAAGGTTTGAGCTATTATTCAGTTCCACTTCTGTTTCTTCGTAGACATTTACCCCATATGAACTTAACACATATATCCTGTATTTGCCTTTTTCGGCAGCCGGGATCTCAAGGTGGAATTTTCCGTTGTTCGGATTTGGATAAATACGGGTACCTGCAAGGCTTTCGTTATCATCAATACCGAAAGAGTTTGCAATGTCCACCATCAGTGATTGTGAGAATTCTCCTTCCCCGCATTCATTCACACCTTTCACTTTGAGCTCAGCCTGTCCAAGGTATCCGTCAGTCCATTCAACTGTGCATATAGCCTCTGTTTCGCCTGAGATTATGCTTCCGGCTTCGGGCGGGGTCAGTTCCCAAACATAGGAATCAGCTTCAGGCAGGTTTTCTGCCTCGTAATCAAAGGAAGTACCCACATATGTGTCGATCTCAGCTTCGCCCTGTGGCACAGAAGGTTTATCCGGCAATGGCATAACATTCAGTGTCATCACCTCAAAGCCTTCAGTTTGAATACATCCATTTCCGTCGGTAATCGATTCTATATACAGGTCGATCGTTTCGTCCGGGTTGAGTTTCCAGGGATCCATATTCGGCTTGGTGATGTCGAACTCAAACGTGCCGCCCCCTAAATTGATCAGCATGGTCCAGGGTGACTGGCCCGAAAGGGTCATAAGCAACATCGCGCTGTCGCCTTCACAAATCTGGTCGGTGCTGAGTTCACAAATTACGTTGGGCAGTTCATGGACTGATACAAGCAATGTATCTGACAAGGGCCCAAGGCCCGCTGCATTCATTCCGCAGACGCAAAGCATGGCTTCACCGGTGAATTCAGTGTTCCAGTCGATGGATACCTCTTCCGTATAGCCGTTTACCGTTCCTGCTTCCGGCGGGTCGATCTGCCAGATATAGTAATCGGCCCCTTCGATGGCAGTTGTTGAATAATCAGCCGAATGCCCTGCACCGCAAATGTCGTTTTCACCTGCGGGAGCTCCCGGCTTCTCGGTTAACGGATCAAGACCGAAGAACTGTAGATATTTCAGCATGAGCGATTTCTTGCTGTTAAGCGTGTTGTCGTTCAACCCTCCAAACTCAAATGAGGAACCAATCGTTTTATAGATGTCTGCATCGTAGGCAACAGCGCAGGTATAGTTCGGGCTATTATTCTCAAAGATCGCATATGCCGGTGAATAGGCCTCGATATGGTCGATGTAGTTATTATCACCCGTAAAAATGTAGTTCATGCCGTCGGTGAGCGTTCCGTCCTGTCCTTTGATGAGGTAAAGATCAGTACTTCCGTCTGACAGGCCGTTTATACTGAACAGTGGATGGACCGGTGTGGCATTGGTTTGCTGGTCGTAATACCAGGTGTCGGCACCTTCCATGTAGAGATTGCCGCCATCCATAAGGTAGTTTTTCAATGTCACCCCTTCATTGTAACTAAGAATGTGGTTCTGGTTGTAGGTGCCAAGGCAAACGAATACGATCTCGTAGTCCGAGATATCCGGTTCGAAGGTTGTTTTATATTCAGCGCCCACTCCCCAGTCAAGCAGGGCATCCATGATCGCCGGCCCGGAGTTGGCATTGTTGTCAAGGTCAAGGACCAGTACAGGGAATTGCCCTACGGGAACAGTGAAACCACCTGCGCCTGCAATTCCATGCATTCCAGTGAAATCTACATTGAGTTCAGCAAGGTGCCCCGGAGGGGTGATGACTGAAGCAGTTACTGTGAAAGTTTGTTGTACGGTCATATTTTCACCCACTTCTCCGTAAGTTACTTCAGCTACTTCGACAGAAAGGAAAGGAGACACGGATTCCAGCGCTCCCAGTACGTCATAAGCATCTGATGAACCTGCATTTTTGACTGAAACGATGATATCTGCCGTTTCCTCGGGATCGATCCTGCCATTGTTATTACCTGCGGCATCATCAACCATGAATTCCACGAATTCAAGGATAGGGGCATGGGCCTGCACCTGGGCCTTGCTTGTCCAGGTTGAGTCACCGTCAGTGGATTCAATGTCGAACAGTATAGTATGGCCGTTGGGGATATTGCCTGCTGCTGTGAAAGTGAAGGCATCGTTTACGGTTACAGCCTGGTTCGAGGCGATGTCGCCAAAAGCAACTGTGGGAACATCAATAGTGATGTATTCGTCTTCCGAGGTGATCATGGCCGAAACATTTGTCGCATCTTCATTACCTATGTTCTTCAGTGTAAGCGACATGGTGACGGTTTCAGCATAATCGAGCCGGCCGTTGTTGTTCCCGTTCCCATCATTGATCTCATAGGCATTGTTAACAATATAGGCCCCGTTCGGGGGTATCACTTCAACCTGTTCATGGTACCTGAAGTAATTTTCTTTTGTCACTACAACGTCGACAACAGAAGGGGGAAGCTGCGGATCGATCAGCACATCCTGGTAAGAACCTGTGCCTTCTGCCACACCTATCAGTTCACCGTCGACCGAAAGTGCAATAGTAGCTCCCTCGTCGGCCATGACAGAGAAATAATCCAGTTCGGCGAGAACCACTTCGTTGTGGTCCACCGTAAGGTTCTGGGGCACTTCGGAATAGAGTTGCAGAAAAGCATCCCCGTGATGATGGAAGAGATTGTATGTTACTTCTTTATTGCCTGTGTTATAAGGCCAGCTTGATTGCATCAGGAAATATTTTCCGGCTGTATTCCCAAAAGCAGGAAGCATGCCCCTCGACCCGGGGGTGGTTCCATATTCAGGTAAAAAGTCAGGGAACATATTATCGAAGAGTCCCCATACGTAAGTATCATTCACAAATGAATAGGACACCTCTGAGGCAGCGATAAGGCCAAGAGCCCCGCTGGGCTGCCCATTGTATGTATGGCGGTGGAATTTCTCTGTGAAACTCTCGCCCGTCATATTGTATTTACCCGTAAGGCAATTAATGGAGAATACAAAGCAAAGGTCAGTGTTTGTGAGATCGTCTATATCATCGTTGTTGTAATCAGGTTCACCCCACCCGTATTCATAACCATGGTCGCGGTGCTGAAGTATGAATGCACCGTTATTAATGGCGCTGGTTACGTCATAGCTTGTGCCACCTGTCCAGCCACCAAGATCTGACGGGTCTTCCGGAATGTAACCCAGCCCGTTGGGCCCGAATACATTCAGCACGGTCGCGGTATTAGGTGCTGTTGACCAGGGGTCGACCGACGGATTGCCACCATATACTGCGTTGATCCTAACAGGGTCTTTACCGTGTATTTCCCTGAAATAACCTCCTACAGTTTCAGAACATATCTGGAACCATCTTTCCGTCTGCCATCCAAGGGCTGTAATGGGGTGGTTATAAAAATTGGGATCTGTGGGCGGGTTTGTCTCATGATTGATGAACTTCATGATCATTGTTTCCAGTTGATCGCTGCTTTGGGCAGTGATCCTGGCGAAAACAATATCCTCTATGTCGTCTCCGTCAACATCCGCATAGATATGGTCAGAAGCGCAATAGCTGTCCCAGATAGGCGACATAATTCCATCATCACCTGAGGCATAGTCTCCTAACAGAAGCACTGCGGAAGGGGCCGGATCCCAGTTGTTGTAAGCTTCGTTGACATAACTTTCGATAGCAGCAGTGGTATTCCCGCCCAGCTCACCTGTGGTAACGATCTTGGTTGTGATACCCTGCTGTACGCGGAACTTCTTGATCGTATCTGCCCATGGCTGAAATATCGGGTTGTCAGGTATTATGATCAGGTATTCATAACCTTCATCCCTGTTATTATTATAGAAGCGTTCCGTATAATCCACTTCCGGGACAGAGGCAGAGTTCAGTATAGCGTCTTCGATAATGGGGTCCCACCATTTGCTTCTTAGCCTTTCATCTCCGTATATTCCCTGTCCGCCTTCAAAATCAACCTCTATTTTCAGGTCCCTTATAATTTTCAGTTCCCTGGTAACGGGATTGTACTGGAAAGGTGTGATCCCCAGCATAGCCACATCAATGCCTCGGATCTCCATTTTGTCCGACAATTTTACCGGCTCAGCAGGGTAAAATGCATCAGCGGAATAGATCTTGTCATTTTTTTCGAAATGCAGAGGGCCCCGGTCGGTTGTTTTCGGGATCCTCGGTGCAGGTGCAACAGAAACATCCTTTAATGTTTCTGTTCTCATACCGGTGATCCTGAGGACCGGTGTGGCCCCTTCCGGAATTGCTATGAACCTTCCGCTTCCCGGGAGATTCGGGGCGCCCTCGTCGTTGGGCAGGAAATACCCCGGCAGGGTAACCGATTTCATCTGTTCCCCCCTGATCTCAATATCATTAAGGGAAAACTCCGTTACAGAATAATTCACCCTTATTTCGGTATCCGACTGGCTTTTCAGGTTAAAACCCTGTTTGTCCCAACTGTCGGTGTAGTCCACTCTTTGCGCCGAAAGATACAGTGTGCAGAGAGAAAGGAGCAGGAGTAAAGCTTTTTTCATATTAGACTGGTTTATGTGAGTAATATAACATCAATATATATCGATGTCACCATAATTGAAAATGTAGGGATAACAAATATAAAAGAATTTGAATAAAATGGTGAATAAAATCAGTTAAATCAATTTGCGGATCCGGAATATTTTATTAAGCCGGCAGCATAAAAAAAAGCCGCAGTGATTTTCTGCGGCTTTACTTTTAAGAATTTATCCTTAATTCTTTACTTATTGAGTATTATCTTTTGTCTTGCTTTCCCCTCACCTGATTCTATTATCAGGTTATATATGCCATTCTCAAGCGATCCGAGATCTATATTGCGCGATATAACTCCCGGTTGGAGTTCCATTTTTTCGCTGTAAATAGTTTTTCCCGTCATTTCAGTTATGCTGACCAAAACATCAAGATCGGAGGTAATATCCATCTGAAGGGTTATTAATCCATCTGTCGGGTTGGGAAACACTTTCATTGAGTTTATGCCATCGATCTCAATAATATTCAGGGAATTGTAGACAGCAACAATGAAATTTTCCGAAACCGGCCCGGTTCCGCATCCGTTTTCGGTGGTGACCGTAATAACAGCATTACCTGTATAATCCCCGCTCCAGGTAATTTCTGAAGCAGTTCCCATGCCGGATATTGTTCCGGCCTCAGTGGGCTCAATGTTCCAGTTGTACGTGTCTGTATTTTGAGCTTCGCTCGAAGTGAAAGTCGATACGGTTGTTTCATAAACATCAACTTCTGAGGGGCCGCCTGTTATTTCAGATTGTCCCGGCAGCGGGTCTATGGAAACAGAAACTGTATCGTAGTTAACACATCCTTCCTGTGAAGTAACCATCACCCAGTAAGTGTCTGCTCCTGTTGCCTCGATGGTACGTGTTTCTTCACCAGTGCTCCACAGGTAGCCGGCAAAACCGTCCCCGGCATCGAGCATGGCTGAAGAGTTTTCACAGAAGCTGAAATCGTCACCCAGATCTACATCGGGCAGGGCATTCACTGTAAGTACTACAGTGTCCCTTTCGGCGCAGCCAAAATCATTCGTTACCTCACACCAGTATGTGCCTGCCTCCGAAACTTCTATTGATTGGGTAGTTTCCCCGCTACTCCAGAAATAGGCTTCATACCCATCGCCGGCATCAATTACCCGGGTCTCGCCTTCACAGAAGCTATCGTCAGGCCCAAGGTCTATCTCCGGCAGCGATATAACAGCAACCGTCACCTGGTCTTCAAGTACGGCATTTCCATCGGTTATCTGAACAAAATAGGTAGTTGTCACCTCCGGGGTAACCATTGGCTCCGGTTCATCTGAAGTAAACCCTTCCGGGTCTGATGTCCAGCTATAGCTTACATTTCCCGAGCCTCCCGTTACTTCGGCACGTAAGGTGGTTGAAGAACCGGAGCAGATGGAATCCTTGTCGGCCGAAACCGTAAGCGCAATATCCTGCACGCTGAGAGAAACCGGTATGAGTAAGGTGTCATTTTCCGGGTCGTTCGTTGCCAGCCTGATAGCAGCTTCATAAGTTCCTTCGTCGAGCTCTTCGGCGTTAAGGCCTATCATCATTTCTGACGACCCGCCCGGATCAACCTCGCCCTCAAGGGGTGACGCACTCAGCCATCCTATCACGTTCAGCGAATAATCCTCCACTTCACCATAAGGGGTTATTCCGCAACTGCTCAGAACCCCTCCGCGCGTGAGACGTATCCTCATGGTGGTAAGGCCTGTTGCAGCTCCTTCAGGCACAGTGATGGTTGCTGTATAGGGCCCGACGCCCGGTGAACCATCAACAGCAATTGTCCCGTCGTCATTAAAATTCCCGTTCCGGTTCCAGTCGATCCATATACCGCAGAGATCCTGCGGATAGGCATCATTTCCGTTTGTCACCCTAACTTCAAAAGTTTGTCCGACTGCAACTGTTGAAAAAAGGTCGGTATTATCCTGGTATTCTCCGCAAACCGAGAATTTATCCACTTCATTGAAACTTACATGTGCTATGAATTCATCGCAGTTGCCCCTGGCATCGCAGTAAGTGTTAGGGTTGGGAGAAGGAGTTCCGGGCTGGTATATTTCACCTGAGTACTCCAGTGGCAGTTCACCGTTATTGCTGATCTGGATGGATGTTGACAATGAACTTCCGGGGGTTAGGAATTCATCAATGGAAGCCGGTTCTGTGGCAATTTTTGCACTGCCCCACTGTGCGTCGGCTGAGGTGCCCCCCGATTCTCCTTCGGTACTGTAAAAAGCTGTTACGATATACCTGTAGATCCCGTAATCGGAAAGTGTGTCGGTATAATCCGGCAGTGTTGAGGTTCCGATAAGGCTGAATCCCCTGTATATCTTATAATAATCGAAAGTAGGGCTTGGATCGTGACTCCAGGAGAGGTCTACAACCCCCGTTTCCTGGTCCACATCTGCTACAAGGTCGGTTGGTGCGGTAAGTGTGCTGGTCTGGTAAGGTGAAACATAGGTCAGTGCCACACCTGTCCGGTTGTCAGTCCACACAGGATAAACATTACCACCGTGGGCGGCGATGCCAAGGTAATCTCCCATATATCCGGATGCAAGCCCCGGAATAGGGGATGGGGTAAAGCTCACGTCACTCACTTTGAAGTCCTCCCAGGTTTCTCCGCCATCATAGGAGTTGGCACAGAAAACCTCCGCCTGGTTACTGTTTACGTTCCGGTCGTCATAAAAAACAACACTCAGTGTTCCCGTTACAGGATCACAGGTGATCCAGGGGAAATAGTGTTCCTTGCCAAGCCCTGTAGGGTCCTGGTTAACCCTGATGGGATCCGACCAGGTGTCACCTTCATCCTCCGACCTGATCATGTAAACATCAATGTCGGAGCCGGTATTGATCCCGGGAACACCTACGTTGGCCCAAACCACATAGATATTTCCATTATTGGAGCCCCCGCTTATGTCAACTGCCATCGAAGGGAATGAATTCACGCGATGGTCTTTGCTGGTTTCCGTATTCCTTATGCCTCTTGTATTTTCAAGTATCCTGAATGAATCCCAGCTTTCACCTCCGTCGTACGACCTGGAAAATCCCAGGGCGTTTTCATCGCCGGGCCATGAATCGTATATTGACCATACTGCGTAGGCTTCACCG
>CAZXWD010000049.1:0-22804 GCA_964644135.1 uncultured Bacteroidales bacterium
GGCCTTCCGGGTATGGAAACCTTGTGCGGTGTTTCCAGGAACTCCTCTTCTATCTCATCTATGAAACGGCTGGGCTCGCATATGGTAAGGTCGCCCCAGCGATACCTGTGGTCGGCATATGAAATGGTAAGCATTTTTTCGGCCCTGGTAACTGCAACATAGAAAAGCCTTCTCTCTTCTTCCAGGTCGCTCCGGCTGTTCAGTGACTGAATGGAAGGAAAGAGGTTTTCCTCCAGGCCCACAACATATACATAAGGAAACTCGAGCCCTTTTGCTGCATGGATGGTCATCAATGAAACATGGTCAGGGTTTTCCTTGTCTTTTTCGTCGGCATCGGTCAGAAGGGCTATATCCTGCAGGAACTCTGATAAACGCCTTTTACCGGCAGCATCTTCCCCTTCTTCGGTTTCAGGCACGGGCTGCTCAGTGAATTCCTTGATGGCATTCAGCAATTCCTCAATGTTCTCATACCTGCTCAGCCCTTCCGGTGTCTGGTCTTCGTAAAGATCTTTGAGGATGCCCGATGAACTGGCAATATGCCTTGCAAGCTCATAAGCATCCTTTTTATCCTGCAATGCGAGGAAACTCTTGATCATAGTGGAAAAAGATGCCAGTCGCGACCTTGTCCCGGAATTGACGGGAAGCTGATGTTTCATAGGGTCTTCCACTATCTCCCAAAGGCTGGTACCATGCCGGTCGGCTGCAACAGTGATCTTTTCGGTAGTCGTTTTACCTATACCTCTTGCCGGATAGTTGATCACCCTCATCAGCGCCTCTTCGTCCTTTGGATTGACTGTCAACCTGAAATAGGCCAGCAGGTCCTTGATTTCCCTTCTCTGGTAAAAGGAAAGCCCGCCATAAATCCTATAAGGTATATTCAACTTTCTCAGCGATTCTTCAAACGATCTTGACTGGGCGTTGGTGCGGTAGAGGATTGCAAAGGCGTTGTTGCCTATGCGTTCGTTCATTTTCGTTTCAAAGATCGAATTAACGACCAGGATCCCTTCCTCGGTATCGCTGTTGGCACGCAGCAGCCGTATCTTCAGCCCTTCGTCATTTTCCGTCCATACTTTTTTGAAGATCTGCTCTTTATTCCTTGCTATGATGCTGTTGGCCGCATTCACAATGTTTTTTGTCGAGCGGTAGTTCTGTTCCAACTTGAAGATTTTGTAATCAGGGTAGTCAGACTTGAAATTGAGGATATTCCTGATGTTGGCGCCCCTGAAGGCATAAATGCTCTGGGCATCGTCGCCCACCACCGTGATGTTCTCATCGTTCGCAGCCAGTTTCTTTATGATCGTGTACTGTGCGATGTTCGTGTCCTGGTACTCGTCAACCAGGATATACCTGAATTTATGCTGGTATTTATAGAGCATTTCGGGAAAGTGCTCAAGAAGGAGGTAGGTATTAAAGAGGAGGTCGTCGAAATCCATTGCATCGGCTTTTTTGAGCCTTTTGTTGTAAGTGGTGTATATCTGGCCGATATGCGGCTTGCCGCTCATACGGTCGGCCGACTGGATCTCGGGATCGTCGTTATATTGTACCGGTGCAATCAGGTTGTTCTTCGCCATCGATATCTTGTGATGGACAAAATTGGGTGTATAGACCTTCTTATCGAGGTCCATTTCCTTTATTATCGTTCGCAGCAGTTTTCTGGAATCTTCTGTATCGTAGATCGAATAATTGGAGGAATAGCCCAGCTTGTTCCCTTCGATCCTGAGTATGCGGGCAAATATGGAATGAAATGTGCCCATCCAGACGTTTCTGGCCTCTTCCCCGACAAGGGTTGTGATCCTCTCTTTCATCTCGCGTGCAGCCTTGTTCGTGAAGGTAAGGGCAAGGATATTAAAAGGATCGGTGCCGAGATGGACCAGGTAAGCAACCTTATAGGTGAGGACCCTTGTCTTTCCCGAACCGGCCCCTGCAATTACCATGGATGGGCCGTTGATGTTCAGTACGGCTTTTTGCTGCGCTTTGTTCAGTTGTTTAAGGAATTTGGCCAAAACAAGTTGCTTTATAAATTTTCAATCACAGGGGCATACCCGTTTTCGAGCTTCCTGCACTCTTTCAGATAGGTTTCGACATATTGTCCGCAATTGCTTCCGATGGCGTTCTCTTCCCACTCGCCTATGCTGACAATGACCTCGTACCCGGCATCTTTGACCCGGCCGATGACGGGATGATCCTCATTTTCCTTTGTCAATAACGACCTGAGGTTGTTTTTATTTGCCTTGAATGTCGGGTTCATGGGGGTTATCTTTATAAGGAAGATATCCGGGTTAAAATGCCTCCTGAGCACTTTCTCATCTATTATCGAATCTTCGGTGAGGGCAAAGTTAAGGGTGATCTTTCTTCCCCCCGGGTCGAAGAATTCTTTTCCGTAAGCGGCTATGCGGGAAAGATCATGCTTCCTTGCCGGGATCAGCCTGTCCCTTTGCCACGCATCGGTTGAATGGAGCGAGAACTGCAACTGGAATTCATTGCGGAAATGTTCTTTCTTGATCCTGACCAGCCTTTCAAAGAAGGGGTCTGTGCCGAGCGGAGCGATCGTCGATAACGAAGGGATAAGTTCTGGCACCTTGTATCTGCTGGTGAGTTCATTCAAAACATCCAGCACAGCAGGATTGAATGAAGGTTCACCCATTCTTGAGAACTGTATCTTGAATTTTTTCGTTCCGATCGTTCCCCCGGGAAATTTATGTGAGATAGCGTGGTCTATCTGAAAGAACATTTCTTCGCCGGTAAGTTTCCCGGCATAATTTCCACCGGCATCACAGAAACGGCAATCAACAGGACAGCCATACAGGGTCGAAATTATGACAACCCATTTATCCTCAAATGAATGAGGGGGCTGCACCGACTCAACGAATTCCACGGGCCTTCCTTTGTCGTTTTCTGCAATGAAAACAGTGGCTATCTTATTTAGCTGGGTTCTTTTAATGACTTTCATGGAAAATGACCATTGCTGTTCTTATGCCTTCTCCTGCTGCGATGGTTGCCTGGCGGTACCGACCCCCCTTAACATCACCTATGAAGAATAATTTGCCGGCAGAAACAAGCTTTTCTTTAATACCTGAAACAGACGGATCAATAAAACCTGATGCCGGCACTCTTCCGGTTGCAAAAATAAGGCAATCGAAGCAATAATTTACCGTTGAGTTTTCAACATTGAAAGAAAGTTCCAGACTGGCATTTTCATGCTCAACATCTATATTTATTAGTTCGTGGTTTTCGTAATAATCAATATCCCGGTCCTCTTTAAGCCGCTGGCAGAGCACCGGCAAGGCCCTGACATTCGTTCCGCGATTGAAAACCGAAACCTTGTTGCCTTTCCGGGAGAGGTTTATGGCATAGTCGAATGCCGCATCCCCTGCGCCAATTATCGCAATATTCCTTCCCGATGAGTCCTTCAGCTCTTTTATACCGTAACGTATAAAGGGGTTTTCTGATGTGATTTCCGTGACCGTTGCCGGTATAACAGGACGGGTACCGCTGGCCACTACAAGGGTGCCTGCAGTTGTTCTGCTGTTTGCGGTCGAAACTGTGAAGGAATCCTCAGCGTAGGAGACATTTACAACCTCTTCATGAATTGTTTCTATGCCTGAATTTTCGAGATGTTCCTTTAACCTTGTGATGAGTTCTTCGGCAAGGATGCCTTCCGGGAACCCGGGGTAGTTCTCAACTACCGAAGCGTTATGCAGCAACCCTCCAGGTTTCTCTTTTTCGAAGATGACCGGATTGATGCCGTGCCTTTTTAGCTGTATGGCGCAGGAAATGCCGGCGGGACCGGCGCCAATTATCACCACTTTTTTTTCAGATGTCATTTTTTAAGCTTATCGATCACTTCCTCCGTTGTTACCAGTGGGGCAAAGCCCAGCGACAGGTTAAGGAAAGTACTTTTATGATAATGTCTGTTGTAAGCAGCAGTGGCATCCACCGGGATTACGCTCTCAAATCCCTTGATGAAGGCTGCCCTCAGCGTTGTTTCACAGCAAAGGTTCGTCATAACACCTGTGATCACCAGGGAGGATACGTCCATTCTGACCAAATATTCTTCCAGGCCCGTATCACTAAAGGCATCGTAATGCTGCTTATCGATGATCAATGCCGGGTCAGGCACCTCTAATTGGTCATATATTTCGAAAGGCGGGGTGTTAAGTACTAGCAGGTCGTTCCACCATTTACCCATCATGCCGGCGTTTTCCCGGTTATTGAAGTGTCTGGTAAAGATGATCGGATAACCTTCTCTGTCAAAAGCCCTGATCAGTCGGTTTATATTTGAAATGATGGCTTCACCTGACGGTATATGGGCATGGCTGGTTTGATCCAGGAAGAAATTTTGCATGTCGGCCACCAGCAGTGCAGTCCTTCCCGCCGGTCCCCATTTCTTTTCCCGGGGATCAATATTTTTAATACTCTCAATAATTTGAGAGGTTACCTTGCCTATGGTGTTTGCGTCGAAATATTTTTCTTTCATAACAAAGAAGGGGCAAAGGTAAGGGGAATTTCAATTTTCTGATAAAAAGGTTCAGGATGAAGATAAGGGATATGTCTTGTCCTTTTTAACAAAATGTTAAGTTTTTCTTTACGGGTGTTTGGATATTATAAAATCAATTTATACCTTTGCAGCCCGATTTTTGAGAGAAATTGTGAAAGGCCCTGAAAAGCCTGAGGAACCTGATAAAGCGAGACGTTAAAGGTCCGGCGGTGAGTAAACACTAAAAACTTACCGGTCTCACCGAAGCCCTCCTTTATCAAATTCCGAGCAGATTTAAAGATAAATTAACGTAACAGGTTACATATGCCAACGATTCAGCAGTTAGTTAGAAAAGGCAGAAAAAGACTGACCGAAAAGAGCAAATCCCCTGCGCTGGATTCATGTCCTCAGCGTCGCGGGGTTTGTGTAAGGGTTTATACAACAACACCAAAAAAGCCTAATTCAGCCATGAGAAAGGTGGCCAGGGTAAGGCTTACAAACGGTAAAGAGGTTAACGCATACATCCCGGGTGAAGGGCACAACCTCCAGGAGCACTCCATTGTGCTCATCAGGGGTGGCAGGGTAAAGGACCTGCCGGGTGTCAGGTATCACATCATTCGTGGTGCGCTCGATACATCCGGTGTTGACGGCAGGACCCAGCGCCGGTCGAAATATGGTACAAAACGCCCTAAGAAATAAGGAACAAACAATATAGATCATGAGAAAGAGCAGGCCAAAACCGAGGATCATACTCCCGGATCCCAAATATAATGATCAACTGGTCACAAAGTTTGTGAACAACATGATGCTGAAAGGCAAGAAAAGCCTTGCTTTTAAAGTGTTTTACCAGGCAATCGACATTGTGTCGGAACGGACAGGCGAAGATGGGCTTGAGGTTTGGAAAAAAGCCCTGGCCAATGTTACCCCTGCCGTAGAGGTGAGAAGTCGCAGGATCGGAGGTGCTACCTTCCAGATACCATCAGAGATCAGGGCTTCCAGGAAAACGTCGATCGGCATGAAGAACATGATTGGATTTGCCCGCAAAAGGCATGAAAAATCCATGGAACAAAAACTGGCAGGAGAGATCGTTGCTGCATACAAGGAAGAAGGCGCAGCTTATAAAAGAAAAGAAGATACACACAGAATGGCAGATGCCAACAAGGCATTCTCCCATTTCAGATTCTAGAAAAAACAAACAGTTGTATAATACAGAATGTCAACAGAACTGACACATATAAGGAACATTGGTATCATGGCGCACATCGACGCGGGTAAGACCACGACGACTGAGCGTATTCTGTATTATACAGGTATCAACCATAAAATTGGCGAAGTGCACGAAGGCACCGCCACCATGGACTGGATGATCCAGGAGCAGGAGAGGGGCATAACGATCACCTCAGCAGCCACCACTGTTTTCTGGAAAATGGACGGAAGCGAATACAGGATCAATATCATCGACACACCCGGGCATGTTGACTTTACCGTAGAAGTGGAACGCTCATTAAGGGTGCTCGACGGATCCATAGCCATATTCTGTGCAGTAGGAGGTGTTGAGCCGCAGTCGGAAACAGTGTGGAGGCAGGCCGACCATTACGGAGTCCCGAGGATCAGTTACGTCAATAAAATGGACAGGCAGGGCGCCGATTATTATAAGGTGCTCGACGAAATAAAGGATAAGCTCAAAGCCACACCCGTTCCGCTTCAGATCCCGATCGGTGCCGAAGATGAATTTGAAGGTGTTGTTGACCTTATAGAATTGAAAGCATACGGCTGGGATGACGAAACCCTGGGCATAAAATTCTATGAAAGGGAGATCCCGGAAGACCTCCGTGAAACTGTTGCCGACTACAGGGCGAGACTCATAGAAGGAGCAGCCGAGGAAGACGAAGAACTTTTCGAAAAATTTATCAGCGATCCCGAATCGATCACTGAAGAGGAGCTTATCAGCTCAGTCAGGAAAGCCACCCTCGAGAACAAGATCACCCCGGTATTGTGCGGATCATCCTTCAAGAATAAGGGAGTTCAGAAACTCGTCGACGCTGTGGTAAGGTACCTTCCTTCACCCATCGATGTGCCCCCGGTAAAAGGGATTAACCCTTTCACTGATAAGGAAGAGGAAAGGCACCCCTCACCGGAAGATCCGTTCACGGCAATTGCTTTCAAGATTGCCACTGACTCATTTGTTGGACGGATCGCCTATTTCAGGGTTTACTCCGGTGAAATGAAAGCAGGTTCGGTTGTGCTCAACGCAAATACCAACAAAAAAGAGCGTTTTGCCAGGATCCTGCAGATGCATGCCAACAAAAGAAAACAAATTGATCACATAAGTACGGGAGAGATCGGTGTAGCGGTTGGTTTTAAGGAAATACGCACAGGCGACACCCTGACCGACATAAAACACCCCCTCGTACTCGGGAACATCGAATTTCCCGAACCGGTGCTCAGTGCAGCGGTAGAGCCGAAAAAACAGGACGATGTTGATCGTCTCACTGGATCACTTGGCAAAATGGCCGAAGAAGATCCAACTTTCACCATGGCTTATAATGAAGAAACCGGCCAGAATGTGATCAGCGGGATGGGTGAGCTTCACCTTGAAGTGATACTCGACAGGCTGAAGAGGGAATTCAATATAGAAGTTAATAAAGGGAAACCGCAGGTTGCTTACAAGGAAGCTATTACCCGGGAAGTCAGGCACCGCGAGGTATATAAAAAGCAAACAGGCGGCAGAGGCAGGTTTGCCGACATAGATGTGATAGTTTCACCCGCCGGCCCCGACAAAAAAGGGCTGGAATTCATCAATGAAACCAAAGGCGGTGTGCTGTCGAAAGAATTTATCAGGGCGGTAGAGAAGGGTTTTAAAAATGCCATGGTCAATGGTGTACTGGCAGGATTCCCGCTCGAGAGCCTTAAAGTAAGGCTTGTAGATGGAAGCACACACCCTGTCGATTCGGATGCGCTTGCGTTCGAGATTGCTGCCGGGCAAGCTTTCAGGGAAGCCTGTAAAAAAGCGGGCACTGTTATACTTGAGCCCATAATGAAACTTTATGTGACCACGCCTGATGAGTATGTGGGTGATGTAACAAGCGATCTCAACAAGCGAAGAGGGCACCTTGAAAATGTGTCATCCCAGCTTGGATACCAGGTAGTAAGGGCGCGTGTTCCGCTGGCCGAAATGTTCGGTTATGTTACCGCGCTGAGGACCATAACTTCCGGCAGGGCGACATCAAGCATGGAATTCATGAAGTACGATGTTGTACCGGATGAACTCGTTGAAGATATTTTATACAAGATCAAAGGATACGTAGTGAACTTATTTAAATAAACACTGTAATAACGTGAGCCAAAAGATTAGAATAAAACTGCAATCGTACGATCATAACCTGGTCGATAAATCGGCCGAAAAGATCGTTAAAACAGTAAAGTCAACCGGTGCTGTGGTAAGCGGTCCTATCCCTTTACCCACAAGGAAAGAGATATTTACTGTGAACAAGTCGACATTTGTGAACAAGAAATCAAGGGACCAGTATGAAATGAGCACTTTCAAAAGATTGCTCGATATTTACAGCAGCACCTCGAAGACCATCGACGCACTTATGAAGCTTGAGCTTCCCAGTGGGGTTGAAGTTGAGATCAAAGTATAATAAAGGTAATAATCAGTAATACTGAAATAAAATGTCAGGACTAATCGGCAAAAAAGTGGGAATGACCAGCGTTTACGACCAGGAAGGAAAGAATATTCCCGTCACGGTTATAGAGGCCGGTCCCTGCGTCATCACGCAGATAAAGAAGAATGATACCGACGGATACACTGCTATCCAGATGGCGTACGATGAGAAAAAGGAAAAGGCTTCCACAAAGGCTGAAATAGGTCATTTCAAGAAAGCGGGTACCACGCCCAAAAGGATCATTCGTGAATTCACCCGTTTTGAGAGTGGCCATCAGAAAAAATTCGGTGACATCATAACCGTAGATATTTTCGTAGAAGGGGAGTTTGTTGATGTGGTTGGCACTTCCAAAGGAAAGGGGTTCCAGGGCGTTGTCAAGCGTCATGGCTTCAGGGGGGTGAACGATGCCACGCACGGTCAGCACAACCGTAACAGGGCACCGGGATCGATCGGTGCATCATCTTATCCTTCAAGGGTATTCAAAGGAATGCGCATGGGAGGCCGCACAGGAGGCGGAAGAGTTAAGATGATCAACCTACAGATAGTTAAGATTATTCCGGACAGGAACCTTATTCTTGTTAAAGGTGCTGTGCCGGGTCCCAATGGTTCATATGTAATTGTTGAAAGATGGAGTTAGAAGTATATAAAATAAACGGTGAGAAGACGGCAAAGAAGGTAAAGCTCAACGATGCTGTCTTTGGGATTGAGCCCAACGACCACGCTATTTGGCTGGATGTAAGGCAGTACCTGGCAAACAAGCGTCAGGGGACCCATAAGACCAAGGAGAGAAACGAAATTACAGGCAGTACCCGTAAGATCAAACGCCAGAAAGGAACAGGCACCGCGCGTGCGGGAGATATCAAATCACCCATTTTCCGTGGCGGCGGCAGGGCTTTTGGCCCCGAACCAAGGGACCATGGCTTTAAGGTGAACAAAAAGGTTAAGAAGCTGGCCCGTAAATCTGCCCTTACTTACAAGGCCAAGGAAAACGGGATTACCATCGTTGAGGACTTTGAGTTTGAAACGAACAGGACCAGGGAATATGCCAGCTTTCTGAACAGCTTTGAGCTTGACGGTAAGAAAACACTGCTGGTGGTACCTGAAACAGCCCGGAACCTGGTATTGTCATCAAGGAACATACCAAGGGCAAAGGTAACAAGGGCTGACAAGCTAAATACCTACGACATTCTGGATGCAACCAGGATACTGATATCCGAGAATTCGGTGAAAGTAATTGAAGAACTATTAGGATCTGAAACAAAATAGCATATCATGGAAACAATCATAAAACCGGTTATTACCGAAAAGATGACAGGCCTCGGCGAAAAGCTGAACAGGTATGCTTTCATTGTGCATAGAAAGGCCAATAAGATCGAGATAAAAAAGGCAATTGAAGATCTTTACGGCGTCGAGGTGGTTTCGGTCAATACGATGAACCACCCGGGAAAGGCCAAGTCGAGGTTTACAAAGTCGGGCATGATAACCGGCCGGACGAATGCCACGAAAAAGGCGATCGTGACTTTAGCAGAAGGTGAAACAATTGATTTTTACAGCAATATTTAGATAAATGGCTTTAAAAAAGTATAAACCGACAACACCTGGTCAACGTTTCAAACTTGTAAGTGCGTTTGACGACATAACTGCCGGAAAACCGGAAAAGAGCCTGCTTGCCCCGGGCAAGAAATCAGGCGGAAGGAATAACGAGGGTAAAATGACTATGCGTTATCTCGGTGGCGGACATAAAAGGAAGTACAGGATCATTGATTTCAAAAGGGATAAGGAAAACGTTCCGGCAACCGTGAAGTCGATCGAGTACGACCCGAACAGGACAGCAAGGATTGCGCTTCTCTATTACAAGGATGGGGAAAAACGCTATATGATAGCGCCCCATGGGCTGGAAGTGGGCCAGGAGGTTGTTTCAGGAAAGGGAATCAGCCCTGAAATAGGTAACACTCTTTATATAAGTGAGATACCTTTTGGTACCATCATTCATAACATTGAACTCAGGCCCGGAGAAGGAGCCAAGATGGCAAGAAGCGCCGGATCTTATGCCCAGCTTCTTTCCAGGGACGGCAAGTATGCTATCATCAAGCTTCCCTCTGGTGAAACAAGGATGGTGCTGCAATCGTGCCGTGCCACTATTGGCATGGTTTCGAACGCCGACAACAGCCTTGAGCACTCAGGAAAGGCCGGAAGGTCGCGCTGGCTAGGCAGGCGCCCCAGGACCAGGGGTGTTGCCATGAACCCGGTTGACCACCCGATGGGCGGTGGTGAAGGAAGGGCTTCAGGTGGCCATCCGAGATCAAGGAAAGGCCTTTATGCCAAGGGCAAGAAGACCAGGGCAGTGAAGAAGCATTCGAACAAGTACATCATCGAAAGAAGGAAGAAATAGTAATCGTTAACGATAATAACTGAGAATGGCTAGATCATTAAAAAAAGGACCGTATATCCACTACAAGCTTGAGAAAAAAGTGCTTGAAGCGTCCGAAGCAAAGAAAAAGACAGTCATTAAAACCTGGTCGAGGGCCTCGATGATCTCTCCCGATTTTGTGGGTCTGACAATAGCAGTCCACAACGGGAACAAGTTCATCCCGGTTTACATTACGGAAAATATGGTAGGCCATAAGCTTGGTGAATTTGCACCGACCCGTATATTCAGGGGCCATGCAGGGCAAAGAGACAAAGGCAAAAAATAAAGGATCAATATAATGGGAGCAAGAAAACACAACAGGGCTGTAGAACAGAAAGAAGCCCGCAAGAACAGGTACTTTGCACGCCTTCGGAATGTGCCTACCTCGCCCAGAAAGATGAGGAAGGTGGCCGATATGATCCGTGGCGAAAATGTTGAGATGGCATTGCATATCCTGGAACATTCTCCCCAGGAAGCTGCCGGCAGGCTCAGGAAGCTGCTCCTTTCGGCAATTGCCAACTGGCAGACCAAGAACGAGAGTTCAAAGCTGGAAGAAAGCGACCTTTATGTTAAAGAGGTCATGGTCGATAGCGCCAGGGTGCTCAAGAGGATCCGGCCTGCGCCACAGGGCAGGGCCTACCGCATCAGAAAGAGATCGAACCACGTCACCCTTGCGGTAGCCAGCAGGTCAGAAGAAGAAATTGAAGCATAGAAATTAATAACAAAGAGAATATTAATGGGACAAAAATCGAATCCAATAGGGCTCAGGCTCGGTGTCATCAAGGGATGGGATTCCAACTGGTTTGGCGGTGAGGATACCAGCGCCAAGCTTATCGAGGATCATAAGATCAGGCAGTACCTCAATGCCCGTCTTTCAAAGGCAGGTATCTCCAAGATCGTGATAGAAAGGACACTGAAACTTGTTACGGTAACTATTTACACTGCCCGGCCCGGTATAATCATTGGCAAAGGCGGACAGGAAGTCGATAAGTTGAAGGAAGAGCTCAAGAAGTTGACCAGCAAAGAGATACAGATCAACATTTCCGAGATCAAGCGTCCTGAACTTGATGCTGTGATAGTGGCAAACACCATTGCAAGGCAGATCGAAGGAAGGATATCTTTCCGCCGCGCAATAAAAACAGCCATCGCCTCCACCATGAGAATGGGCGCCGAAGGGATCAAGGTCCAGATCGCCGGACGACTCGGAGGAGCCGAAATGGCCAGGAACGAGATGTACAAAGAGGGACGTATCCCACTGCATACGCTCAGGACCGACATTGACTATGCCAACACCGAGGCGCATACAACCTATGGGCGTATAGGAATAAAGGTCTGGATCTGCAAGGGAGAAATTTACGGAAAGCCCGAGCTGGTTCCCTTACCCGGAGAGGGCGGTAAGAAGCAGGGGCCGAGAAAAGGCGGCGGACCAAGAAGAAGAAGATAGAAGTAACTGATAATACTATACAGAAATGTTACAGCCAAAAAAGACAAAATACAGGAAACAGCAGAAGGGCAGAATGAAAGGAAATTCCCAGAGGGGCAACCAGCTTGCCTTTGGGTCATTCGGGATCAAGTCCCTTGAGGCTGAATGGATCACTGGCCGGCAGATCGAGGCGGCCCGTCAGGCTGTTACCCGTCACATGAAACGTGAAGGGCAGCTCTGGATCCGTATATTCCCTGACAAGCCTGTTACTAAAAAGCCGGCTGAGGTCAGGATGGGTAAAGGTAAAGGCGCCCCTGAATATTTTGTGGCAAGGGTAACCCCGGGCCGGATCATCTTCGAAGCAGAAGGTGTACCCATAGAAGTTGCCCGTGAAGCCCTCAGGCTGGCAGCCCAGAAATTGCCCGTAACTACAAAATTTGTAGTGAGAAGAGATTATGTTGAAGAGATTAATAATTGATCATGAAGAACCAGGTAATAAAGGAACTCAGCACCGACGAGCTTATTGAAAGGCTTGAAGAGGAAAGGAAACAGCTAACAAGGCTGAAGCTGAACAATACTGTTTCAACCCTCGAAAACCCCAACAAGATAAGGGAATACAGGAAGACGATTGCAAGGATGATGACGGAGCTGAGAAAGCGCGAAATAGAAGGAGAAACTAAGTAATTAGATACCCGATGGAAAGAAATCTTAGAAAAGAACGTACCGGTCTGGTTATCAGCAATAAGATGGATAAATCTATTGTTGTGCAGATTGGCAGGAAGGTCAAGCACCCCATTTACGGGAAGTTTGTTAAGAAAACTTCCCAGTTTGTTGCCCACGATGAGAAGAATGAATGCAACGAAGGTGATACGGTACGAATAATGGAAACAAGGCCAATGAGCCGCAGGAAACGTTGGAGATTAGTTGAAATACTTGAAAGAGCTAAATAATTATGATACAGCAGGAATCGAGATTAGCGGTTGCGGATAACAGCGGTGCAAGGGAAGTTCTTTGCATCAGGGTACTAGGTGGTACCGGCAGAAGGTACGCTTCCATAGGTGACAAGATCATCGTCACGGTAAAGAATGCCATGCCATCAGGAAATATCAAGAAAGGGACCGTTGCAAAAGCTGTCGTGGTGCGTACCAACAAGGAGATCCGCAGGCCAGATGGATCATATATCCGCTTCGACGACAACGCAGTCGTTCTGCTCAACAACGCAGGTGAAATGATCGGGACCCGTATTTTCGGCCCGGTTGCCAGGGAGTTGAGAGACAAGCAATACATGAAGATTGTATCACTTGCACCCGAGGTGTTATAAAAAATATTGATCATGAACAAGAAACTACATATAAAGAAAGGGGATACCGTGATGGTCATTGCAGGGAATGCAAAAGGCCAGCAAGGCAGGGTGCTCATGGTTGACAAGCGCAATCAGAAAGCCATCGTTGAAGGAGTCAATATGGTTTCAAAGCACGAGCGCCCAACCAACGACAACCCCCAGGGCGGCATTGTTAAAAAGGAGGCCCCGATCCACATCTCTAACCTGAAAGTGATCGACGGCTCCGGCAAGCCCACACGGGTAGGCAGAAAGCTTGACGAAAAGTCAGAAAAGCTTGTTCGCTATTCTAAAAATACAGGGGAGGTAATCAAGTAATGGAAGAAAAACAAGTCATGGAATACATTCCGTCATTAAGGAAGAAATATTTCGAGGAAATCGTGCCTGTTCTGAAGGAACAGTTCAAGTACACGAATTCCATGCAGGTGCCAAGGCTCCTCAAGATCTCTCTGAACCAGGGACTGGGCGATGCAATCACCGATAAAAAACTGATCGACGCGGGAATAGAAGAAATGTCCCTGATCACCGGCCAGAAGGCAGTTGCCACAAAGTCGAAAAAGGACATCTCAAACTTCAAGCTAAGAAGGAACGTTCCCATTGGAGTGAGGGTTACCCTCAGAGGTGATAAAATGTATGAATTCCTCGAGAGGCTGATCTCGGTTGCAATGCCCAGGATCAGGGACTTCAGGGGGATCAGTGACAAAGGTTTCGACGGAAGGGGAAACTACACTTTCGGAGTGTCCGAACAGATCATCTTTACCGAGATCAATCTTGATAAAGTGCATAAGATCAACGGTATGGACATCACCTTCGTCACCAGTGCAAATACCGATAAAGAAGCATTTGCACTGCTAAAAGAATTTGGTTTACCATTCAGGAATCAAAAATAAGATAGAAATATGGCAAAAGAGTCAATGAAAGCCAGGGAAGTTAAGAGGCAAAAACTTGTCGACAAGTACGCCGAGAAGAGGGCTGCACTGAAAGCTGCCGGCGATTACGCCGCACTTCAGAAGCTCCCCAAGAATGCTTCACCTGTAAGGCTGCACAACAGATGCAAATTGACGGGCAGGCCCAAGGGATATATGAGAAAATTCGGTGTTTCCAGGATCAATTTCCGGGAAATGGCAGGAAATGGGCTTATTCCCGGCGTTAAAAAGGCTAGTTGGTAATAATTAATAGATGTATATAAGATGACAGATCCTATTGCAGATTATCTGACCAGGGTAAGAAATGCCTTATTGGCCAACCACAGGGTGGTTGAGATCCCGGGGTCCAATCTTAAGGAGGAACTAACAAAGATCCTTTTTGATAAAGGATATATCCTCAATTACAAGGTTGAAGGAAAGGAAGAAAACAGGCAGGCAACTATTAAGATAGCCCTGAAATATCACCCGGTTACAAAGCAACCGGCCATAAATTCACTGACAAGGGTCAGTAAGCCCGGCCTGAGAAAGTATGCCAGGGCCGACAGCCTGCCAAGGGTGTTGAATGGCCTCGGTATTGCCGTTCTCTCCACTTCAAAGGGCCTTATGACCGATAAGGAAGCCCGGAAAGAAAATATGGGTGGTGAAGTTTTGTGTTACATAAGTTAAAAAGATATACAAATGTCCAGAATAGGTAAAGCTCCGGTAAATATACCAGATGGTGTTGAGGTTAAGATCTCAGACGATAATACCGTAACGGTAAAGGGTAAGCTGGGAGAATTGCACCAGGCTGTCGATCCTGATATAGAAGTGAAGGTTGAAGACGGTAGTGTGGTGCTGAGCCGCCCGAGCGAAAGTACCCGTCATAAATCGCTTCATGGCCTCTACAGGGCGCTGATAGCCAATATGGTCAAAGGGGTTTCTGAAGGCTTCAAAATAGTCCAGGAACTCGTAGGGGTTGGTTACAAGGCACAGGCAAAAGGCCAGCTGCTCGAATTATCGCTTGGTTTTTCGCACAACATATATATGCAGCTCCCCAGCGAGATTAAGGTGGAGACACTAACTGAAAGAGGTAAAAATCCGGTTATAACACTCACATCCCACGACAAGCAACTGATCGGACAGGTTGCTGCCAAGATCAGGTCGCTGAGGAAACCCGAACCATACAAGGGTAAAGGTGTTAAGTACCAGGGTGAATACATCAGGAGAAAAGCCGGAAAGGCAGCAGCAGAAAAGTAATAACAGCTTAATTCATCGGATCACCATGAATCTTAAAAATATCAGAAGTAAAAACAAAAAGTCCTTCAGAAGGTACAGGATCAAATACAGGATCCGGAAAAACCTTCAGGGTACGGCAGAAAAACCCAGGTTATCGGTTTACCGCAGTAACAAGCAGATATATGCCCAGCTTATAGATGACCTGTCGGGCAGTACACTTGCTTCAGCTTCCTCACAATTGAAGGGAATTGCAGATAAGTCGGTCAATAAAACCGAAAAGGCAAAGCTCGTTGGGCAGACAATAGCTGAAAGAGCGAAAGAAGCCGGTATCGAAAATGTGGTTTTCGACAGAAACGGGTATTTGTATCATGGCCGTATTAAAGCTTTAGCCGAAGGTGCTAGAGAAAATGGCTTAAAATTCTAAATGAGATATGGCAAATCTGAACGTAAAAAGAGTCAAATCCAGCGAAATAGAATTCAAGGACCGCCTTGTTAGCATACAGCGTGTTACCAAAGTGACCAAAGGTGGCCGGACATTCAGTTTCTCAGCCATTGTAGTGGTTGGCAATGAAAATGGTGTTGTTGGCTATGGGCTTGGAAAGGCCAAGGAGGTTACCTCGGCAATTGCCAAGGGTATCGACGATGCCAAGAAAAACCTCATCAAGGTGCCGGTCCTAAAAGGAACAGTGCCTCACGAGGGAACCGGTAAATACAGCGGTGCCAGGGTATTCATTAAGCCTGCCGCGCCGGGTACGGGTGTTATTGCAGGGGGTGCTATGCGTGCGGTTTTCGACAGTGTGGGTATCAGCGATGTGCTTGCCAAGTCGAAGGGCTCGTCAAACCCCCACTCAGTTGTCAAGGCAACGATAAACGCCCTGGCAAGCATGAGGGATGCTTATACAGTGGCCCAGCTAAGGGATGTTGAAGTAGAAAAAGTTTTTAACGGTTAAAATGAGTACGGTAATGAAAAAGCTCAGGATTACCCAGGTAAAAAGCGGCATCGACAGGCCGGCAAGGCAAAAGAGGACGCTGGAAGCTTTAGGGCTTACGAGGATGCACCAAAGTGTAGAAAAAGATGCAACCCCTCAGATCATTGGTATGGTAAACAAAATATCGCACCTGTTGAAAGTGGAAGAAATTAGTAAATAACATTTAACAAACTCAATAATATGGATTTGAGCAATCTCAAACCGGCAAAAGGATCAACAAAAAGCAGAAAGCGCATTGGCCGCGGACAGGGATCCGGTAAAGGCGGCACCGCCACCAGGGGACATAAAGGTGCAAAATCCAGGTCGGGATACAGCAGAAAAGCCGGCTTTGAAGGCGGACAGATGCCCCTTTTCAGGCGCGTACCGAAGTTCGGTTTCAAAAACCGCAACAGGGTAGCCTATCATGGCATTAACCTCGATACGCTTCAAAAGCTGATTGATGAACATAAAATTGATAAGATTGATCCTGCTGTACTGGTTGGCCACGGACTTGCCGATGACAAAGATCTCATCAAGATACTGGGCAGGGGAGAGTTAACTGCAAAAATTGAAGTAACTGCCCATGCTTTTTCAGGAAAGGCAAAGTCGGCCATTGAATCTCAAGGTGGTGTAGCAACGATAATCTAATTTGACTGATGAAGAAACTTATACAGACCATAAGGAACATTATCAAGATTGAAGACCTCAGGGCGAGGATATTGTACACCCTTGGTATCATTCTGATCTACCGCCTGGGATCGTATGTTGTCCTTCCCGGTATCGATCCGAATATGCTTTCCCAGCTCCAGAGCCAGACTTCGGGCGGATTGCTCGGACTGTTGAGTATGTTCACCGGGGGTGCGTTTTCAAATGCCTCTGTTTTTGCTCTTGGGATCATGCCTTATATCTCGGCATCCATTGTGATACAGTTGCTCGGAATGGCCATACCCTATTTCCAGAAACTGCAGCGAGAAGGTGAGAGCGGAAGGAAAAAGATAAACCAGATCACCAGGTATCTTACAGTGCTCATCACTGCTTTCCAGGCACCGGGTTACATCAGGGGTATTATCCTCACAAACCTCCCGCCGGAAGCAGTAGCACCGTTCGACCCTAATGTTACAAGTCCTTCGACCTTCTTCTGGTTTTCATCTATAGTGATCCTTGTTGCCGGTACCATGTTCGTTATGTGGCTTGGTGAAAGGATCACCGATAAAGGGATCGGAAACGGTATTTCACTCATAATCATGATCGGTATCATTGCCCAGCTTCCTTTTGCCCTTGCCGGAGAATTTGTTTCGAGGATGGAAGAGCAGGGCGGCGGTCTCGTTTACTTCGTTCTTGAGGTCTTGGTTCTGGTATTTGTCGTTCTTCTTACTATCCTGCTTGTACAGGGCACACGTAAGATACCCGTGCAGTATGCGAAAAGGATTGTCGGGAACAGGCAGTATGGCGGTGTAAGGCAGTATATCCCTCTCAAAGTGAATGCTGCAGGCGTTATGCCCATTATCTTTGCGCAGGCCATCATGTTCCTGCCCATAACCATTGCGGGTTTTGCCAATTCAGCCAATCTTTCGGCTTTTGCGGCTGCTTTTTCAAACCCGTGGGGCTTCTGGTATAACCTGGTCTTTTTCTCCCTCATCATAATCTTTACTTACTTCTATACGGCGATCACGATCAACCCGAACCAGATGGCAGAGGATATGAAGAAGAACGGAGGGTTTATCCCCGGTGTCAAGCCCGGGAGGAAGACTGCCGACTTTATCGACGGAGTGATGTCGAAGATCACACTTCCGGGGTCTATATTCCTTGGAATAGTTGCGATACTTCCCGCCATTGTAGTGAATGTTGGTGTGAACCAGCAGTTTGCACAGTTTTTCGGCGGAACGTCACTGCTCATCATGGTGGGTGTGGTACTCGACACACTGATGCAGATTGAAAGTCACCTGCTGATGAGGCATTACGACGGATTTACCAAGTCGGGAAGGATAAAAGGTAGAACAGCAATGAGTATGGGGTAATTGAATGGTGATACCTATAAAGACAGAAGAAGAAATTGAACTGATAAGAAAGAGTTCTTTGCTTGTTGGAAAAACCCTGGCCCTGGTTGCCAGGCATATCGCACCCGGTGTGCAGACCATAAAACTCGACAGGATAGCTGAAGAGTTTATCAGGGATAACGGCGCAGTTCCCGGGTTCAAAGGATACAACGGGTTTCCCTACACCCTCTGCATTTCAGTGAATGAGCAGGTGGTGCACGGATTTCCCGGAGAAGACCATCTTGAAGATGGTGATATAGTATCCATTGATTGTGGTGTGCTGATGAACGGCTTCTACGGTGATTCAGCCTTCACCTTTGGTGTTGGCAATGTTGCAGAGGATGTTCAGTTGCTGATGCAGCGGACCAGGGAATCCCTTTACAAGGGTATTGAAAAGGCTGTGGCAGGTAACAGGATTGGCGATATCGGCCATGCCATCCAGGAATATGTTGAAGAATTCGGCTATTCCGTGGTGAGAGACCTGGTAGGTCACGGCCTTGGAAAGGAACTGCACGAAAAACCCGAGGTGCCGAATTACGGCAGAAGGGGCCACGGGCCAAAACTGAAGGAAGGAATGGTGCTGGCAATTGAGCCCATGATCAACCTCGGAACCAGGGCCGTGGTGCAGGAAATGGATGGCTGGACTATCAGGACAGCCGACCGGAAACCTTCAGCCCACTACGAACACGATGTGGTGATTAGGTCAGGGGAAGCAGAGATCCTTTCAACTTTTGATTATATAGATGAAGCATTGACAGGTAAATAATAATATATGGCTAAACAACAGTCGATCGAACAAGACGGAACAGTAATCGAATCTCTGGGCAATGCAATGTTCAGAGTGGAACTGGAAAACGGGCACATTATCACTGCGCACATCAGCGGTAAGATGAGGATGCATTACATCAAAATACTGCCGGGTGATAAAGTGAAACTTGAAATGTCGCCGTACGATCTGACTAAAGGCAGGATAACTTACAGGTATAAATAACTATTATTATGAAAGTAAGGGCATCAGTAAAGAAAAGGTCATCTGACTGCAAGATCGTCAGGAGAAAAGGACGGATCTACATTATCAACAAAAAAAACCCTAAACTGAAACAACGTCAGGGATAATATAAATAAGAATAGATATGGCCAGAATTGCAGGAATAGATCTTCCAAGGAATAAAAGAGGCGTTGTAAGCCTCACTTATATCTATGGCATAGGCAGGAGCACTGCCGAAAAAATACTCACCGAGGCCGGTGTGGACTGGAACAAGAAGGTCCAGGACTGGGACGATGATGAGCAGAATGCCATAAGGAACATCATTAGCGATGAGTTCAAAGTTGAAGGTGCGCTCCGTTCAGAAACGCAGATGAACATCAAGCGTTTGATGGACATTGGTTCTTACCGTGGCATCCGTCACCGTATCGGCTTGCCGGTAAGGGGACAGAGCACGAAGAACAATGCACGTACCCGTAAGGGAAAGAAAAAGACAGTTGCTAACAAGAAGAAAGCACCTAAAGGTTAAAAGTAATTAGTGATTGGTAATCAGAACTGATTAATAATTAATAATTAAAATTGGTTACCATAAGCTGATCATATAAAAAAAAGAATCAAGAATGGCAAAGACAACCAGATCTGCAAAGAAGAGGGTAGTAAATGTTGAGCCTACAGGAAGGGCTTACATAAATGCATCATTTAACAATATCATAATTACCCTCACTAATTCAAATGGCCAGGTAATTACCTGGGCATCGGCAGGCAAAATGGGTTTTAAGGGTTCCAAGAAGAATACACCTTATGCAGCCCAGATGGCGGCTGAGGAATGTGCCAAAACGGCATACGACATGGGGCTCAGAAAGGTAAAGGTTTATGTTAAGGGCCCGGGTGCCGGTCGTGAATCGGCTATCCGCACACTTCACACAAATGGTATTGAAGTAACAGAGATACAGGATGTTACACCTTTACCGCACAACGGCTGCAGGCCACCCAAAAGAAGAAGAGTATAAACAATAAAGAATATATCAATCACAGGAATAAGAAATGGCTAGATACAGAGGACCTAAATCGAAAATCGCAAGGAAGTTCAGGGACCCCATATTCGGTCCTGACAAGGCACTCGACCGTAAACCATATCCACCCGGCCATCACGGCGCCAACAAAAGAAGAAGGAAGGAATCGGAATATGGTTTGCAGCTTGCAGAGAAGCAAAAAGCCAAATATACCTACGGGATCCTTGAAAGGCAGTTCAGGAATACCTTTAAAAAGGCCTCAGCCAAGAAAGGTAAGACCGGTGAGATCCTGCTTCAGCTTATTGAAGCCAGGCTCGACAATGTTGTTTTCCGCCTCGGGATCGCACCTACCAGGAGGGCTGCACGCCAGTTTGTTAACCACAAGCACATCACCGTGAACGGAAGTGTTGTTAACATACCTTCGTATGAAGTGAAAGCAGGTGATCTTGTCGGGGTCAGGGAAAAATCCAAATCGCTCGAAGCAATAGTCGACTCTCTCGCTTCAAGGGCGAACAAGTACCCGTGGTTGGAATGGGACGAGGAAAAGATGATAGGTAAATTCATCAATTATCCAACCAGGGAAGAGATACCCGAAAACATCAAGGAGCAGCTTATTGTTGAGTTGTACTCCAAGTAATCGTAAGAAAAGATTTATCAATAAAAGAAAAAAAACTCTATGGCCATTTTAGCATTTCAAAAGCCTGAAAAGGTGATCATGCTCGAAGCCGATGAGTTCAAAGGTTCCTTTGAATTCAGACCTCTTGAGCCGGGATTTGGCGTTACTATAGGCAATGCCCTGCGACGCATATTGCTGTCATCTCTCGAAGGCTTTGCCATTACATCAGTAAAGATAGAAGGAGTTTCTCACGAATTCTCCACCATTAAAGGCGTTGTTGAGGATGTGACTGACATAATCCTGAACCTCAAGAAGATCCGTTTCAGAAGGCAGATCGAAAATGAAAACAGTGAAAAGATAAACGTAGTAATTGGCGATCAGGACGTCTTCAAGGCGGGCGACATAAATAAGTTCCTGTCGGTTTTCCAGGTGCTGAACCCGGATCAGGAAATTTGCCATATGGACAGCTCAGTGAAGCTCACAATGGAACTTTCGATCGACAAGGGCAGGGGGTATGTTCCCGCTGAGGAGAACAAGAACCTCAACGCAGATTTGAATACCATCTTCCTGGATTCGATCCATACGCCGATCAAGAATGTGAAATTCCACGTTGAAAACTACAGGGTTGAGCAGAAGACCGACTACGAAAAGTTGGTATTGGAGATCACAACCGACGGATCTGTACTGCCTAAAGAAGCGTTGAAAGAGGCTGCAAAGATCCTTATCCATCACTTCATGTTGTTTTCCGATGAGAAGATCACCCTCGACAGCGAAGAGAAATCGGTTACCGAAGAATTTGACGAAAGCTCACTCCATACACGGCAGCTTCTGAAGACTAAACTGGTAGACCTTGACCTTTCGGTAAGGGCACTCAATTGTCTGAAGGCAGCCGATGTGGATACACTGGGCGATTTGGTCCAGTTCAACAAGAACGATCTGCTGAAGTTCAGGAACTTTGGCAAAAAATCACTTACCGAACTGGAAGAGCTCGTAAAGAACAAAGGGCTCGAATTTGGAATGAATGTAGCGAAATATAAATTAGACAAGGAATAGAAGCGATGAGACACAGGAGAAAGTTTAATCACTTGAGCCGGACCAGCACCCACAGAAAGGCAATGCTGGCCAATATGGCTTCTTCCCTGATCCTGCATAAGAGGATCAAGACCACTGTTGCAAAGGCCAAGGCGCTGAGAAGTTTCGTGGAACCTCTTATCACACGTTCGAAGGAAGACAATACCCACTCGAGAAGGATGGTATTCAAACATCTTCAGAACAAGGATGCCGTGAAGGAGCTTTTCAGGGAAGTTTCGCAGAAAATTGCCGAACGCCCGGGAGGATATACCAGGATCCTGAAGCTGGGGGCCAGGCAGGGCGACAATGCCGAAATGTGCCTCATTGAGCTGGTCGATTTCAACGAAAACCTCCTGGCTGAAGCAGGCGGGGCAAAGAAAAAATCAACACGTCGCGGACGCCGTGGTTCAGGTAAGAAAAAGGCCGAAGAAGCTGCTGCAACTTCAGTTTCCACAGCTATGGACAAACCCGGAGAGGAAGGCGCTGCTGAGGAGGCAGCCTCAGAGACTGAGGATAAGGTTGAAAAATCCGAAGCTGAAAAGCCTGCAGAGGAAAAAGCAGAGCCCGAGGCAAAGAAAGAAGAACCGGCCCCCGAAGCTGAAAAGAAAGAAGAAAAGCCTGCCCCTGAACCAAAGAAGGAGGATAAGCCGGAAGCCG
>CAZXWD010000050.1:0-10769 GCA_964644135.1 uncultured Bacteroidales bacterium
CAATATGGCAAAAGAAAAAGATCAGAAAAAAGTAGGTTACATAGGCGATGAAGAAAGCAAGTCCCATTCTATGAAGGGGACAGATAAGCCACAGGCCGGCGGTGGTACAAGGAACCGCGACTGGTGGCCCAACCAGTTGAAGGTTAATATTCTCCGTCAGCATTCTTCACTGTCGGATCCCATGGGTGAAGATTTCGACTATGCAAAGGAGTTCGAGAGCCTCGACCTGGATGCTGTGAAGAAGGACCTCGCGGAAGTGATGACCAATTCACAGGACTGGTGGCCTGCCGACTTCGGCCATTACGGCGGACTCATGATCAGGATGGCCTGGCACAGCGCCGGGACATACCGTATAGGTGATGGCCGTGGAGGCGGTGGTACTGGCGCCCAGCGTTTTGCACCGCTCAACAGTTGGCCCGACAACACAAACCTCGATAAGGCCCGCCGCCTGTTGTGGCCTGTTAAACAGAAATACGGAAGGAAGATCTCATGGTCCGACCTGATGATCCTTGCAGGCAATGTGGCCCTCGAGACGATGGGCTTCAAGACCTTCGGCTTTGCCGGTGGACGTGAAGATATCTGGGAACCCCCGCAGGATATCTACTGGGGCTCGGAAGGTGAATGGCTGGAAGACAAACGTTATTCCGGCAACCGCCAACTGGAGAACCCGCTCGCCGCCGTCCAGATGGGCCTGATATATGTGAACCCACAGGGTCCTAATGGCAACCCCGACCCGGTGGCCGCAGCTCATGACATCCGTGAGACATTTAAAAGGATGGCCATGAACGACGAAGAAACAGTCGCCCTTATTGCAGGCGGTCATTCCTTCGGTAAAACACACGGTGCAGGAGATGCCTCACATAAAGGCCCCGAACCGGAAGCCGCAGGGATCGAAGAGCAGGGCTTCGGATGGAAAAGCACTTTCAAAAGCGGAAAAGGTCCTGATACCATCACCGATGGCGAAGAGGTGACCTGGACCAAAACACCTACAAAGTGGAGCAATAACTTTTTCGAGAACCTGTTCAATTTCGAGTGGGAACTTACAGAGAGTCCTGCCGGCGCAAAACAGTTCGTGGCCAGGGATGCAGAGGAGATAATCCCCGATGCATTCGATCCTTCGAAGAAACACAAGCCGACTATGCTGGTCACCGACCTTTCGCTCCGCTACGATCCGGAGTACGAAAAGATCTCCCGCAGGTTTTTAGAGAACCCGGATCAGTTCCAGGATGCCTTTGCCCGTGCATGGTTCAAGCTGACACACCGCGATATGGGACCTAAGTCACGTTACCTGGGGCCGGAAGTGCCTGAAGAGGACCTGATCTGGCAGGACCCGATACCGGAGGTTGATCACGAACTGATCGACGAAAAGGATGTGGCTTCATTGAAGGGCAAGATACTGGATTCCGGGCTGACTGTTTCAGAACTGGTATACACTGCCTGGTCATCAGCATCGACCTTCCGTGGATCGGATAACAGGGGAGGTGCAAACGGAGCACGCATCCGCCTTGCGCCACAGAAGTTCTGGGAAGTCAATAAACCCAAGCAACTGGATAAAGTACTCGAAACCCTTGAAGGAATTCAGAAAGAGTTCAACAGTGCTCAGTCGGGCAATAAAAAGGTATCCCTCGCCGACCTGATAGTTCTCGGTGGGTGTGCCGCAGTTGAAAAAGCCGCAAAAGATGCCGGTTTTGATATTGCAGTGCCCTTTACACCAGGGCGTGCCGATGCATCTGAGGAGCAGACCGATGTTGATTCGTTCGAGTACCTTGAGCCAATGGCAGACGGTTTCAGGAATTACGTGAAAATGAAATACCTTGCCACAACCGAAGAGATGCTGATTGACCGTGCTCAACTGCTGACGCTTACAGCCCCTGAAATGACGGTGCTGGTTGGCGGTATGCGTGTGCTTGGCACAAACTGGGACAAATCTTCTCACGGTGTGTTTACAGACCGCCCCGGAAAGCTTACCAATGATTTCTTTGTCAATTTGCTCGATATGGGTACAGAGTGGAAGGCCCTTTCGGATGATGATGAAGAATTTGAAGGCAGAGACAGGGTTACCGGTGAAAAGAAATGGACAGGCACACGTTTCGACCTGATATTCGGATCCAATTCAGAGCTAAGGGCGCTCGCAGAGGTCTATGCTTGTAAGGATTCCCAGGAAAAGTTTGTTAAGGACTTTGTGAAAGCCTGGGACAAGGTGATGAACCTCGACCGTTTTGATATCAAGAAATAAGGGAATAACCTGAAAAATAGTTTTCCAATGCCCGGCACTCTTAGCTGCCGGGCATTTTTATTATGTTCTTTATGCATTAACAACCAAATCGTTAACCCTGACATTTGGGTTTGTGTACTGAGATAGTTCAGTATCAAAATCCGGGTGGGTTATGGCAAACTCAGGACACCATTGAATACAGGCATGACAGAACTCACAATTATCATCAAATCTTGGTAACCCATTCACCAGGTTTATATTTGAGCGGGGGCAAACCCTTACACAAATTCCACAACCTTTACAATCACCGCTGATCTTAAAAGATCCGGCTGCCGATTTGAAATAATCAATGCCTTCATCATGGAATAAAGTCCCAAAAATATTTGCTGCCCATGAACTGGTTTCAGGTTCATGTTTCTTAAGTCCTTGAACTGTTGAAATTATCTGTTTCAGCCTTTTATCTCCAGTTTGAAGGCGCTTCCTCTTTCTGTCCAGAGCGATTATAATCTTGTCAAGGGCATTCATCTTCATTAAACTTGATCTTTCTGCCCTTATGACAAATCCTGCGTCAAGGTCTGCACCCTTTTTTCTTAATTCACTTCTAACAGTAATCAGTGTTTTTGCAGGGATGCCTACACAAGTAGCTGTTGAGAATATATACGGTTTCCCTTTCAAAGTAATCATTCGCAGAAAATCCAATACAATCCGGGGAGGGCCCCAGGCATAAACTGGAAATACCAGGCCGACTCTTTCTGCACTTGTTTCAACAGGAGCATTTGAAATTGCTTCTGAAATAGAAATTAATTTGTCAGCATTAAGTCCTTTTGCCAGTTGTTTTGCAAAATGCAACGAATTCCCGGTTGCTGAAAAGTAAAATATTGTTGTCTTCATAACTGTAATGGTTATTAATTTAAGGTTTTCAGGATAAATATTCTTTTATCATGGAAATGTTCCTATCTGACAGGCTGCCATCCCTGGATTTTATCTTGAGAGATGAAGAGTGGCCATTATCGGGAATGCATTTTTGCATTTTAGAGAACATCGACCCAGTGGCAATCTTGTAGGTAGTGAAAAATGCCAGCTTAGCATTTTGAGGGATATCTAGAGAAGTAACAAGGTCTTTCCATTCTCTGTCGGGGTGCTGAGCGACCACCATAAGACCTTTTGTCCAGCATCCTAGAAATATGTAGTCGAACAAAGAGAGGTCCTGGCCTTCATAATCATCTGCAGATAAAGTAACGGTTTTCAAGCCATTCAATTTCAGGCAATTACTAATTTCCTGCCCTAACTTCCTTGTGGTCCCTTTTTTACTCTGGTAGATAATGATTGCTTTTTCCATAATCCTGTTTTTTAGTGTTTGAAGCAAAATTATGGCCTGCCGGGCGGGAAAAATTTGTCATTTGACAAATAATCAGAAATGCCGGAATTTTTTTGTAATTAATAGTTCTCTCTTCTGAGACGGCTAAGAGAACTTTGGGTTATACCAAGGTAAGAGGCGATATATTTAAGGGGTACCTGCCGGGCCAGGTTTGGATGATGTTGGACAAAGTGCCTGTATTTATCTTTGGCAGAGCCGAAATGCAGAAAATTTTTAGCCTGGATCATATTATTTAGTGCGGTTGAAGCAAAAATCCCAAGAACCTGTCCCCATTTAGGATATTGCGACACAAGTTTTTGGTTTGCTTTCCTGGTAATATACAATATCCTTGAATCTGTAACAGCCTGAATATTAAGCATAGCAGGCTCTGATTTTTCATAGCTGTCAAGGTCAGTAATGAACTGATCGGGTTCAATGAAATATTTCACTACCTCTTCACCTTCCTTACTGACAATATAACTGCATAATATACCGGTTGTTAAATAACCGACCTTTGAACATCTTCTGCCCGCTTCAATGAAAAACTGGTTTTTCGGTATCACTTCGGCACTGAAATGTTGACATATATCTCCGATTTCATCATGAGAGAGCAGATTTGTCCTTTTAAGCTGAATGACCAAAGGGCTGAAGTGATCCATTGATAGTATTTTAGATCAAAGGTGTAAAAAATAAGCGGGGAAGCAAAATCCCTTATTTTAAATCTTTCTACCTCCTGTTTACCTGCCTGTCCTATTCATTTTCCTTTTGTCAGAGCTTCACCAACCGGATCCATTCCCTTCCATGATCCCCGTGTCTCCAGGGGCTGGAAGCGGGCGTATAGTTCCTCTTTGAAACCGTTCAACCTGCGTGTGGTTTTAATGGCCTCATAATGCATTCCGTTCTCTTTGTGCGCAAAGGCAGCCATGCTCTCTTCAGATTCCCAAACGCTGAAGGTCACCTGCATGATCCATGGGCGCTCGCCCAGCCCTTTGGTGAAAATAAGCCCGGGGCGGCCCTGGTGCGACCGGCTCACACGGCCCACCCTTCTCCAGAAATGCAGGTAATAGCGGGGCTTGATGGTTGCTCTGGTCAATACAACAAGAAGTTTATTGTCAGGATCAGGCTCTCTGACCTCAAAAGGCTGCCTTTTTGCCCAGATACCGCGCGACCGGATAGGTGACAGAAAGATCGAATAGATCTCAAAAGCATGATCCCTGAACTCTTTCATTACCTCCGAACCGGACTCAAACTGCCCGGCCATATCATGATCCTCCCATACGGTTAGCAGCGCATAGGTCCCGAAATCGGGTTTGAAGCTGTAGCCTTTGCCTCCGCCGGTACCAAGCATTTTATGGAACACCAGTCCTTTGGTCCCATCCAGGCGTTTCTGGGTGACCATCATTTGCTTCATGCCCCATCTCAGGTGTCCGTGTGAAAACCTGAAAAAATTTACAAGGGCGATATTACCTTTTTCCTGGGACATGATTCCGGCGCTAAACCAAAATTAATCAAACTTTTCAAGAATTAAGTACCGGTATGGTCCAAGTGGGTACTGATCGTTAAGGGTGATATTTGTTTCCGTTATGACATCCGTCCAGGTTGTATTTTCTAAAGGTGAAGGGATGGGGTAGTCTATTGTTTCATTCCTTAAGTTAGCCATTATGACAATTTCTTCGTTACCCAGGGTCTTTTTGAAACAGGCAATGTCATCATGCTGAAATATAGTGTTCTGGCCGGTCCTGGCCACCTGTGAGCCTGAATAGAATTGAAGCATCTTCTGGTAAGATAAAAGCATTCCGGGGTTGTTATCCCAGTCTATAGTTGAGTTTGAGAAGAAAGGGACATTATTTACTGTACCAACTTCCTGGCTTCCATAGATCAAGGGAGCGCCTCCGGTAAAAATGGTAACTGCTGAGGCAGCAAGCGCCCCGTCAGTTCCGTTGAAGAGACTTACCGGTGTTGAATCCCAGGCCGATTCATCATGGTTTGTAGTAAACCTTATCCATTGCTTGCCTTCCGGGGACGAACTGTATTCGCTGGTATGCGCATTAAAGATCCTGTAGGCCGGCTGTCCGTTGAAGACATTTTTCACTGCCCCATAGAACTGCCATCCGAAATTCAGGTCAAAGCCGGCATCAAAGTGATCGCTCCTGGTACCTTCGGCAAAAAAGATAAAATCCCTGCCGGAAAGTGAATCAATTGTGGCCAATGCTTCTTGCCAGAAATCGAACAGGACACCATCGGCATAATCACACCTGAAGCCATCAATTTTTGCCTCTGTCACCCAGTACATCATGGCATCGATCATTGCGGCCCTCATCTCCTGGTTGTCGTAGTTCAGATCGGCCACATCCAGCCAGTTGGTGCCCGGAGGGTGGATAATATTCCCGTCTCCATCCTGTGTATACCAGCTTTTATTGGTAATCCATTCATTGTCCCATGCGGTGTGGTTGGCCACCCAGTCCATAATGACGGCGATGTCCCTTGAATGTGCTTTGTCCACTAGCTCTTTAAGGTCATCAAGCGTTCCGTATTCCGGGCCGACTTCCAGGTAATCCCTGACCGAATAGGGGGAATTCACGGAATTGATCTCTCCTATGGGGTGGATGGGCATCAGCCATATAACATTTACACCGAGGCTTTCAATATGATCGAGCTTTCCGGTCACTCCCTGCAGGTCGCCGCCGGGACTGAGTGCCCGGAGGTTCACTTCGTACATCACGACATTCGCTGGTTCAGGGACCCCTTCGAAAGTCCCGGGTTCTTCATCATTGTTGTCAGGGGGAGTCCAATCGGTTTCTTTCTTACAAGAGAATAATATGGTAAGCAGGGTCAGGAAAACTATTTGTGGATAAAATTTATTCATTCTAAGTCAATTAAGAATACAGCTATTGGATAATGAAATAGAATTGTGCATTACTGTGTTTAGATAATTGAGTTATTTACCATAGTGTTTTTATGGAGGGTTATTGACTCCTTCATTCAAACCTTATGTATGCAAAACTTGTATTTTTTATTTGCTTCAGATCGGAAAATAATGGGTCGTTCAAATACATTTCATTCAATGCTTGCACTACTTCCCTCCATCCGTAATCATGCCACAGTATAATTCCTTTCTTCTTTCTCAACAATTTCAGGGCAATATTCGTGTCGTTAATAACATACTCGTAAGAATGAGAGCCGTCAATGAAAACAAAATCCATTTTATTCAAATATGGCTCGTAGTTGAAACTTGCAGAATCTGAATAGATCTGTATGATCCGGTTTTCATATTTTGTGCCGATAAAATGCTCGCCCGATCTTGTTTTCCTGATGAATTTTTTTTCTCCTGATTTAATTCGCAGCCGGGTTTTCGACATTTCTGTTTCAGGCAGGTCCAGGGTATAAATAATTGTGTCTTTTTTTGTGTTGGCTGCAAGATTAAGCGTAGTCCGTCCTTTAAATGTCCCTATTTCGAATATATTCTTTGGGTCATGTCCTTTTACTATCCTGGAAATGTAATCCAGCTCCAGGTCTGATATATCGCCATCTGCGAAGTTTGAATTGATCAACCGGGAAGTAATGCCGTGGGCTATTTCATCTATATGTATTACAGGAAGGATCTTATCAGGTTCAATCACCTTACTGTGCCTTAAATGTGACCTTATTTCATTTAGAACAAGGTTTTCTTTAATTAAATAGCCGGTTCTTGTTAACCAATATTTCATTGTTTTTATTCTAAGTAAAATGTCTGCATACGCTTCTGACAATCTCTGGCTGATCCATCAATCTTTTATCAAACAAGAATGTCCTGCGCTTCAGGCGTGCTTATTTTGTAACAATATGACCCTCCCGTTTTTACTTCCTAATACTTCAAAGCTAAAATTTTCAACCATGAAATCAAAGGTTTGGTTATTAAAAAGGATACATGGGTGAAATCCCTGGCATAATACCAGTTTACAAATAATTCTGTTGATTTCCACATTTTGGTCATCACGATCAATAATCCCTCCTTTCGCGGCAGGCGATGGTCTTTTTCGTTGTCAGTGGTGATCAGTTTGATTACTCATAGTCAGAACTGATCATATAATTATGAAATTCCAGTTCGGAAGTATTGTGAAATTGAATGTCGGGATGGGCTTCCCTGACGATTTTAAGCATCCATTCGCTTTTGGCAAAAAAGACTGGTGTATTTGATTTATCGAAAGCTATTGTATCTCCCCGTCTTTTAATTATTTCATCAAGCTTCTGTTTGTCATCGGATGTAAGCCAGCAGGCTTTTACAAATGACAGTGACCGGAAATCGCATTTAGCGCCGTATTCATGTTCCAGCCTGAATTTAATGACATCAAACTGGAGTTCGCCTACTGTACCGATAATCTTCCTGTTTCCCGGTTGTTGCACAAACAATTGTGCAAGCCCCTCTTCGGAGAGTTGCCTGACCCCTTTTTCAAGCTGCTTTGACTTAGCAGGGTCTCTGTTCACGACCTCCTTTAATATTTCGGGTGAAAAACTGGGTATACCGGCAAATTGCAGGTGTTCTCCTTCTGTAAGCGTATCACCGATTTTGAGATTGCCGGTATCATACAGGCCTATCACATCGCCCGGGTAGGCTTCTTCAACCGTGCTCTTTGAATTTGCCAAAAAGGAGGCCGGAGCCGAGAAGCGGATTTTTTTGTTCAATCGGGTATGGTAATACATTTTGTTCCGCTCGAACCTACCCGAACAAATTCTCAAAAAAGCCATCCTGTTCCGGTGGTTTGGGTCAATGTTGGCATGTATTTTAAAGATAAAGCCTGTGAATTTATCTTCGTTGGGCAAAACAGGTCTTTCAATAGTTTTGGCAGGAGTGGGGGAGGGGGCTATGTTGAGGAAAGTCTTAAACAGCTCAGGAATGCCAAAATTATTGAGCGCACTGCCAAAGAAAACAGGTGCAAGATATCCTTCACGATAAAGGTCTTTATGAAAGCCTTCGAAAAGCCCGGTTGCCAGGTCGATCTCTTCCCGGAGCTTTACCAGGCTTGCTTCATCAATATGGTTTTTCAGTAACGAATCATTCACGTCGCCTGTGTTGAACAGTATCTCAGATCTGGTAGTTTTAACGGGTGAATAGAGGCGGATGCTTTCAGTTGAAAAGTCATAAACACCTTTGAACCGGTTTCCGTTACCAATTGGCCATGTTAGCGGACAGGTGGCTATTGTCAGCTCATCTTCCAGTTCTTCCAGAAGATCGAAGGGGTCTTTGCCCTCCCTGTCGAGTTTATTGATAAAGATCATTACCGGGGTGGCCCGCATCCGGCATACCTCCATAAGCTTGCGGGTTTGTTCCTCCACGCCCTTCACGCTGTCTACAACAAGGATCACGCTATCAACGGCAGAAAGGGTACGGTAAGTGTCCTCTGCAAAGTCTTTATGGCCGGGGGTGTCAAGGATGTTGACCCTTTTCCCTTGATACTCGAGGGTCATAACCGAGGTGGCCACAGAAATGCCCCTTTGCTTTTCGATCTCAAGGAAATCGGAAGTGGCAGTTTTCCTGATTTTATTGTTCTTAACGGCACCAGCCACCTGTATTGCCCCGCCAAAGAGGAGTAGCTTTTCAGTAAGTGTTGTTTTACCGGCATCTGGATGTGAAATGATGGCAAAAGTCCTTCTCCGGTTTATTTCATTTTTAAGATCCATTTAAATATAATTTCAGGGTACTCAGCAGGTACTCATGTGAAAATAATGCTGATTCAGGAATTGGCAGTAATGCGCTTTTTGCACAGGCACACTGCCCGGCGCTAACCGGACCGGGAAAAAATCATGGTGGAGTAATACCGGAATATATTGAAATGCTGGTTTTCATTTGGATTTGCAAAGGTAGTAAAAAGTTCTTTAACCTTTTAATTTGCTCAGGCTGAGGACTTGTGCAAGTCTGGTAATCCGGGTTGATTGCTATTTTCTACCTTTGCTTATTGTAAATCAAACACAATGAATGATAAACAAAGATCTGAACTAAAAACCATTATACACTCCCAAATTGAACATCTACAAATCAAGCTCAGGGAGATCAGGGAGTACACAGAGCCTGTTGCCCCCGATGATGCCATTGGCCGTATTACACGAATGGATGCTATTAATAATAAAAGCATATACGAAGCCAGTGAACGTAACACCCTTGAACGAATTGAAAAACTGCATTATGCCTTACAAATATCCGGGAACGACGATTTCGGCCTTTGCGTGCGGTGCCGGCGCGAAATTCCCGTGGAACGGCTAAGGATAAGACCCGAAGTGAGACTTTGTGTGGATTGCAACAGTATATGATTTAATCCAAGAATATAAAGATTTAATTATCATGAACGACGAAATTAAATCGATTCACGAATTTGACTTTAGCCTGATCTGCGAATATTTTGCCAGCGTGGAAAGGCAGGGGCCGGGCAGTCCGGAAGTAACCAAAAAGGCGTTGAGCTTCATCGAAGGCCTGACCGACAAATCAGCGATTGCCGATATTGGCTGCGGAACCGGGGGGCAGACCATGGTGCTTGCTCAAAATGCTCCCGGACAGATCACCGGCATCGACCTGTTCCCGGTATTTATCGATCTGTTTAATAAGAATGTTCAGAAGCTGGGTCTCCATAACAGGGTAAAAGGGATTGTAGGCTCAATGGAAGATCTGCCCTTTAAGAAAGAGGAATTCGATCTTATCTGGTCGGAGGGGGCTATCTATAACATTGGTTTTGAACGGGGGCTGAAAGAGTGGAGGGAGTACCTGAAGCCAGACGGCTACCTTGCTGTCACTGAGGCATGCTGGTTTACCGAAGAGCGGCCGAAGGAGATACATGATTTCTGGATGCTTGAATACCCCGGGATTGATACCATTCCACACAAGGTTGACCAGATGCAGAAAGCAGGGTATGTTCCCGTTGCCACTTCTATTTTACCTGAAAACTGCTGGACAGAGCATTTCTATGACCCGCAGGTGACGGTCCAGGAGGCTTTCCTTAAAAAGCATGCCGGAAATGTGACTGCCGAAGAGTTCATCAGGAACATGCGGCATGAAGCCCGGTTATACGCAAAGTATAAAGCGTACTATGGGTATGCTTTCTTTATTGGAAGGAAGTATTGACCCATTGAATTGCACCCGCTGTGGCTCGCCATTTTGTTTCCCCGGTATCCGGTTCGGCATGGACTCAACAACTCTTACGGCTTCTCAGGTACAAAAAGAATAGTTTT
>CAZXWD010000050.1:10869-22426 GCA_964644135.1 uncultured Bacteroidales bacterium
GGCATTCCCGGTGATCTTTACCGTATTGTTGTTCCAGTCATTTATTTTTCAGCACGGCGGATTACTCACCCTGGGTGTCAATGCCCTAAACATGGGTGCCGGTGCGTTTTTTGCCATGCTTATATGGGAACAGAAATTCATTTCTGAATATGCAAGGGCATTATTGGCGGGATTCGTCGGTGTAATTGTACCTGTAATGCTCATATCGGTCGAGTTCAGTCTTACCGGTTACGGTAAGGGCATATTCGTGATCATGTCAGTATATGCACTTGCAGCCCTGGCCGAATCGCTGATCACGCTCACAGTGGTCAAGTTTTTCAGGAAAGTTAAGTCAGAGATAATAGTTTAATTTTTTAATATGAAAAAGATAGTATTGCTTCTTTTTGTCTTCATTACCTTGAGTGCATTTAAACATGCTTCTGCCCATGGGATCCACATCGATTACTCTTTTGATCATCCTTTGGTGAGTTTGAAATTCTATTATTCCAAGAACTCACCTGTGGCCAATGCTGATGTTTCGATACTTTCACCAAATTCAGAAGAGTTATACATCTCCGGAAAAACCGATGAGAAAGGGAATTTTGAGTTCGAACCGGATGAGCCGGGAAAGTGGACGGTTAAGGTGGATGATGGTATGGGACATCTCAAAACATCTGTTATTGATATTGAGGATTTTTCGGCACAAATAGTTTCAGAGCCTGCTCATAGCCGGGAACACAACCATTCGCACGATACCGGTCATGAACATAACCACAGTCATGAACAGCCCCATGAGCATGATCACACCAATGTATATTCCGAAATTCCAATGATCTACAAAATAATATTCGGATTGTCGTTGATTTTCGGGATTGCAGGTATATGGTACGGTTTGAGTGCACGTAAAAAGTAATATCTTGAGACATTCCTTTTTAGATAAATACAGCCACATTTCATCCCCGGTTCATAAGATTGATCCGGTGATCAAGTTACCCGCTGCCCTCTTGATCATCCTGGCAATCGTTTCCCAACCTCCTGACATGTTTCTGCCATTTGTCCTTTACGGGGTTCTGGTAGCCCTGCTGGTCTTTTTTAGCAGGGTCCCGGTTGTTTTTGTCCTGAAGCGGATACTGCTGGTGCTGCCATTTGTTTTGTTTGCTGCTGTTTTTTATCCCATTTCGGTAAAACTCACTGATAAAAGCACATCACTTTCACTTTATCATCCCGCCGTGTTGAAAGGTATTGCTATTTTGATCAAAGCTATTCTATCGGTCACGGTGCTTGTGGTTTTGGTTTCATCAGAAAGGTTCCATCAATTGCTTGCTGCTATGCGGAGGCTGAAAATGCCATCTGTTGTTTGTATTACTTCCGCCCTGATGTACCGGTACATCTTCATTCTTGCTGATGAATCAATGAAGACAACCCAGGCCCGTCAGAGCAGGACTCCCGGCAAGCTTAACCAGAACAGGTTAAAGGTGCTTGGCAATCAAATGGCTGTTGTCTTTCTGCGAAGCTGGGAACGTTCAATTACGATCTACAACTCCATGTTGTCGAAAGGGTTTACCGGAGATTTTCCCTCAGCCGGCCAGGAGAAACTGAAAGCCGGCCAATTGGCAGCCTTTATTACTTTAGTGCTTTTTTTGGTTTACATTCGATTTATGGAGTTTATTCATGAACTGGTAACGAAAAGTTCTATCACAACATTTTAATATGCCTTCCACTATCGAGATAAAGGATGTCAGTTATGCCTATAAACCCGGACGGGAGGTACTCAATAACATTTCACTGGAAATAGAAGCAGGAGAAAAGTTTGGGATCATCGGCTCAATGGGTGCAGGGAAATCCACGCTTCTTCTCCACCTTAATGGGATCCTGGCCGGAGAAGGGGAGGTGTGGATTGATGAAACAAAAGTGTGCAAAAAGAACCTGCCTGTTATCAGGAAAATGGTGGGAATAGTTTTTCAGAACCCTGATGATCAGTTGTTCAATCCAACGGTTGAGGAGGATGTTGCCTTCGGCCCTTTAAACTTCGGATACTCCAGGGAAGAGGTGAATTTGATGGTTGACCGGGCACTGGAAGAAATGAACCTGAAAGGCTTTGAAAAAAGGGTGTCACATCATATGTCGATGGGAGAAAAGAAAAGGGTAGCGTTAGCAACAGTGCTGGCAATCCGTCCGGAAGTCATCGCATTCGATGAACCCTTTGCAAATCTCGACCCCCTCATGAATAAGCAACTTGTGCATATTATCAATGAACTGACCTCGACAGTTGTAATAGTTTCCCAGTCTTTTCTGCCACTGGTTGCCTGCTGCAGCAGGGTGGCGGTGATGAATAACGGCAAAATAACAGCCATAGGGCCAACCCTTGATATCCTCAGGAATGAAGACCTGCTGATGGAAAACGGGATTGATCTGGGCCTGTATAAAACTATTTGCAGGGATTTGTTCTTTTAAGCATCTTCACTTTATTGTCAGCACACTGTTTACCGCCTTGCCTTTCTTAAAGTATTCACTGATATTGGTAAAAGTTGTAGAGGAAATATTTGCGATGGCCTCTTTAGTGAAAAATGCCTGGTGAGATGTTATCAACACATTAGGGAAGGTTTGTAACCTCACGAACTGGTCATCCTGGATGATCGCTTCGCTGAGGTCTTCAAAGAAGAGGTTTTCCTCCCCTTGATCCCCCTTTCTCCTCCTCCTTCGCCGGAGTAAAGAGGGGAAACAAATCCAAAATCGACAATCGACAATGTTTTACCCCACCCCCTTAGTCCCCCTCCCCAAGCAGGGAGGGGAGTGTCTAGACCTAAAATAGGCAGCTTTCCGGCTAATTGTTTTGGCCGCTTAAGCAGTGTTCTTCAGCCTGCATTTAAAGTTGATTTCCCTCCCCTTCCTGGGGGAGGGTCAGGGAGGGGGTCAATCGAAAATCAGACCCCCTTCTTCTTAAGCTAAGTGGAATGACTCAGGAGGAATTATCAGGAAAAACGGCCACAATTATTTGACTATCGTTATGACATCCTCATTTGATATTTCGGCACTATTCAAAAATGTTTTTGTAGAGTATGCCACCGTACCACAGCACATTGTGCTTTCACGTTCGGAGATATCAAACCGTAATGTGTCGACAATAGTATCGGTAAGGAAGAAGTAGTATTCCGAATAGTTTCGATCCAGGTTAAACTGAACTGTCCCGGATTCAACATTTCTCCAGGTGTATTCCGGTTGCTGATCAGCAATTTTTATTTTTACACTGTCAGGAGGGTACATGCTGCTGTCGCCGAACAACAAATTATTGCCTGATTCATCCACAACCATTACACTCTTCACTGACATCTCCAGGCAATCATTGCAGGACTTGTCACAGCTATTGCTCATGAGCAGAATAGAGAACACGCCGATCAATGCAATTATTTTATATAATTTATTCATATCTATATGAGGATTTATTCATACATGCTTATTTATTACCTTCTCTAACGAAGGGAATTCCCCGACTATTGCTATTATTAAGAAGTTGTTTCATGCCGGCAGAAGAATTTTCCATTAATGATCACTCTTTACCTCCTTTAACGAGCAGCCAGACAGCCAGGGCCATCTCTCCCAGTATGCTTGGAATGGCAACCATCGCAAGGAAAATGGAGGCATATGAATCATAATCCGGAAGAACGAAATGAGCAGTGGTGTCCACCATATACATAATACCCGCGATGACCAGGAAGATTGCTATGAGCTTAGGTCTTCCGAGAATTTTTCCCAGTAGTATCAGGTGGATCCCGAAAAAGAAGAGCCCGATAAGCCATATAATATTGAAAATGTCTGCCTGCCGGATGATTGCTTCGGAGGTGGTCTCTTTCAAAGCCATTACCAGCGCAAAAACGGCGACCCCCATGATGGCGGCGTGCATCATCCTGAAGAGTGTGCTCAGTGCTGACAAATGGTGGGTTCTAAACAGTTCAAAAAGCGCCCATGCAACCACCACATCAAAAACAACCGTTATCATGAATGCCATGATCCCAAACCGCACCATCATATGGTTATCCTGGATGGTAGCCAGTGGCTCAGTAAAAATCGACTGAAGGACCAGGAAATTGGCGAAGATGGCGGCAAAGAATATGACCAGGTAGCTAACGCCTGCTGTTATTGCGAGTTTTCTTGGTTTCATCGTTTTTAGAATTTTTTTGGTGAAAATATAAAATTTCCGGGTTTAGTTTTAAGAAGTGAGCAAGTTGAAATTATTAAACACGGGCATGAAAGAGTTCACTTTGTTTCATTGCTTGGTGCGGTTTGATTTATTAAAGGATTAATAATTTTCATTGATTATCCGGCTTTGCTCCGCCCCCGGACAGGATGCCACCGTCAATAGTAAGCTCTATCCAGGTAATATATTTACTTTCATCACTTGCCCAATACCACGTGCCGAACCAGTTATTAATGTGATCTTTTCTTTTAGCCTCATATTCTTATCATGTATTAAGTTCAGGCGGAATCGGATTTATGAATTCTTTTGGTTTATCGTCAGACGACAATATACGCATTTTGATATCCAAATTTATTTTAATTTGGCCATAACTGTCCGGTAAAACAGGTATAATATTAAACTTAATTCAGTTTGCTGGAAAAAGTGTCTAAAGCAAAAAGCCTGGTTTGATGACCAGGCTCTTTATATATTGTTCTCCTTATTTGTACTTCAGGAGTCGTTAGATCTCAAACCTTCCCACGGCCTTCTCACATCCTTCCCAATTGATCCGGATGTTGGTATCACTGTAAAGATAATCTTCCGGGGTTAATTTTTCGGGGAAGCCTGTCCAGCCCTCTGCCGGTCCGAAAAAATCCCCTGGCTTTACATTTGGGTCCATGGCTGCACGGATGATCCCGGTAGCTCCATCTTCGGCTGATTGTGCCTGGGCCATCAACCCGCTGTTACTTTCCATGCCGCCATCAGCTGCTGTAGTGACCTGTAAATTTGTGAGCGAAAGACCAGGGTGGGCGAGGAGAGGGATCACATTGGTAATGCCTGCCTCCTCCAATTTATTTTTCAATCCATAGGTGAAGGCACAATTTGCCAGTTTTGTCTGATGGTAGCGTTCCCACCTGGGTCCCTGGAAGTTCTGGTTCTCCTCTTCAGTGCCATTGCCCCCAAGGTTGCCGCCATTCTTCTCAAAATATTTCATTTCGAGCGGGCCGCCCAGCCTTGCCTGTGAAGAGTGGTTCACAATACGGGACTCTTTACTGTTCTTCATCAGGGGGAACAGCTCTTTTGTAAGCAGGAAATGCGAGATATTGTTGGTCTGGACCTGCGCGTCATAACCATCCACCGTTGGTTCATCTTTCAGGGCCATTACGCCTGCATTGTTAACAAGTACATCAATTGTATCATATTTTGCTTTGATCTCTTTAACGGTATTTTTTACACTGTCGAAATTTTGCAGGTCACATGCGATCGGATCGAACTTCCCGGAGGGAACCTCTTCGAGAAGCTGCTGATAGGACTTCTTTGACCTTTCACTGTCGCGGTTCAGCAGGATAACGGTTGCACCTTTCCTTGCAACTTCCCTGGCACACACATACCCTGTTCCACTGGTGGTTCCAGTAATCGCAACCACTTTTCCGGTCATATCCTGCGAGTGATTTTCAATCACTTCATCAAGGTGTTTTGTTTCAATTTGATTTGTCATTTAGTAAGAATATTTATTTGAAAATTTTAATAAGAGATAATTGTAAACGGTCCCATCTTTCAGGGATTATCAAACAAACACGAAACAGAGGGTTTTTGTTTTTGGTAAATTCAATCTACCCCTTTCGTATCCCACTCAATACGATAGATAGATGTCCTGGCAGTTATATAAAGCTGATCTCTGTCTTTTCCGCCAAAACAAACATTAGAAGGTTTTTCCGGCCTGGTTATCTGTAATGTAGAGTGTTTTTCGGTCAGGAGTCCCGATAATGCCATTAGGTTTTTCAAAATCATCACAGACCCTGGTAACTGATTTATAACCCGGACTGATGTAATACACATGCATCCCATCCTGGGGAAGTTCACTGTCATCACCTCCGTATTTTGGGTCAGTGAAATAAATGCCCCCTTTTCCGTCGGGCCATATGTCGTTGGGTTGATTAAACCTTATGCCGTTGTACCCTGTTGCTACAGGCTTATATTCACCATCAGGACTGGTAGAGGTAATTTGACCTTTTTCTCCTTCACAGGCTAATAAATTCTGGTCTTTATCAAAATATAATCCATTGGCACGGCCACTGTTCACACGAAAAGTGTCAAGCTTGTCATTTGTTGTCCAGATGAGTATCAGGTTATTCGGGATATCAGTGAAATATACATTACCCGTTGGATCTGCCGCCGGTCCTTCGGTGAAATCAAAGCCACCGGCAAGTTTCTCTAGCTCTTCAACAGCCAATGTTTCGGTTCTGTCCTTGATTTCCTCACTGTTCTTTTCACCGGTTCTGCTTACGCAAGAAATAAGTGTAGAAGCAATCAATAATAATGTGATGTTTTTCATTCATGCATCTCTTTTATGAAATTTGAATAAATCCGGCCTGACTCAATGAGTTATCTTTTAACGATTTTCTTAATAACCTGATCTCCCTTTTTATGTTGAATGATCATGAAATAGATCCCCGGGGACAGATGATCCAGGTCAGTGCGGATCGTTCGTTCATTGAGCCCTTTCAGCGTTTTTTGCAAAATACCTTGAGAAGAAATGATTTCAATTCTGGTGATAATTCCTGCGGTGCTTATCGTGACCGGTTGTCCTTCCCGAAAAGGGTTCGGATATAGGTTAATGGTTCCTTCACCTGCCTTTTCTTCCATGCCAACCGATGTAAGCCAGCAGGATCCATAGTCCGGGTTGTCGTATGAAAGTGTGTCACTTTCATAAGTGCAAAGTAAATCGAAGTACAGGTCAAAAATGCAAAACAAGCAGGCATATGATTGGTATTGGTTTCATAACACGGACTTTAATTGATATGGGGATCAAATTCAAATATACAACCGGTACGGGCGTTTTACAAAAAAGAAAGAGAATTGTTATTCCTTTTCACGGGTTATCTGTCCAGCCACTGCTTGAATGCCGCAACACGTTCCCTGCTTACTATAATGTCATCATCTTCTGTCCAGCTTGTCAATATTATTTTTAACCTGTGCGACGAATATGCAATAATATCCTTGATTGCGGAAAGATTAATGATGAAATTCCTGCCGGTCCTGAAAAATTGCCCGGGATCAACTAATTGTTCTATTTTATCGAGTGAATGATCAACAGGGTAATTCTTCCCTGAATACAAATGAATGAAATTACATCTCTCCTTTATATAAAAACAAGCAATATCTGATACCTGAACGGGTTTGTAATGTTCGCCGATCTTAACAAGGAATCTTTCCTTGGTTAATGGTTGCAATTGTTTTATAATTGACTCCAGACCTGAATGATCAATTGGTCGGTGGTGAGTGTTATATTTTACAAGGGCATTCTTTAGCTCATCCCGATCGATTGGCTTCAGGAGGTAATCAACGCTGTTAACTTTGAAGGCCTTCAACGTGTATTCGTCATAAGCAGTTGTGAATATTACCGGAGTTTCAATTTTCGTGTTCTCAAATAGCTCAAAACAAATCCCGTCTTCCAGTTCAATATCCATAAAGATCAAGTCTGGTTTTGGTTTTTCCAGGAACCAGTTGGCAGCTTCTTCAACGGATTTAAGAACTCCAATTACCTTAATTCCGGGGTTAATGTCATTTAACAACCTTATCAACTTCAGGAAGGCAGGTTTTTCATCCTCAATTATCAGTACTCTCATTTTCGCTTATTACTTAAGAAAGGGTACTTTTACAATGAACTGATTGTCTTTTTCCCGGATCACCACATCTTTGCCAAGGACAAGCCGGGTACTCTTTTTCAAATTCATCAGCCCCTTTTTCGGTGTCTTTTCCATTGTATTCCTTCTCTGTATGTTATTGGTGACTATAATGAAATCCTCACTCTTATATATAAGTATTTTCAACGGGGCTTTTTCAGACCTGGAGTTATGTTTTAAGGCATTTTCCACAAGTAATTGTATAGATACCGGGATTATCTTGATCTCATTTGAATCAGGAAGTCTGGTTTCAAGGTGTATTTTATTCTGATCGCGGATTTTCTGCAATTCGAAGTATTGCTTCACAAATTCAATTTCTTTATCTAAAGATATAAAGTCTGCATCTTCATGATCTAAAATGTATCTGTATACCCTTGATAATTTCTGGATGTACTTATCGGCTTTTGCGGCATCTTCGTAAACAATCTCAGAAAGAGTATTCAGGCTGTTGAACAGGAAATGAGGGTTGAGCTGGTTTTTCAGGTTCTGGTATTTGTATTTCAGGTTTTCTTCACGCAGTCTTTGTTCGCGTTCTGTTGATTTTCTCCAGATCAAATAGAAGAACACCGCCGAACCAATTAAGATCCAGGTTGCAAATTGTTTAAAAGCACCTGTTAGTTCCACACGGAGCAATTGGTCCAAAAAGTTGGATGTGTCCCATCCCTTTACAAGGTAAAATACATACACTCCTATGCTCACAAGCAAAAGAGATATCAGCAGGGCGGACAATACGAACAGGAGGTACGATGTTATCAGGCTTCTTTTTAACTGTTCTGGTGATTTATTTGAGAACCTTTTAAATAAGCTGTATCCAATACTTCCCAGAATTATGACATTAAGAAAGATAATTGTTCCATATACAATTGTTTCTGCTTTAAAAGGATTTCCTGTTTGTGCCCATTTGATCAGCAAAGAAAATAAGATGCTGAATATCAGTGCAGCGAATAGCGCTATTGATCGTTTGCTTATTTTCATTGACACTAAAATTAATGATTATTCCTTTTATTAAATACTATCTCCCGCTGGAGGTCAATTAATTGTTCATGGCTATGTTCATGACTTTTTAGACTGAAAATATCATCTTCGAACATTACGGCATATTCAACCTGTTTGTCTTCAAGGGATATCCAGATCTCTCCGTAATACAGGGCACGTCCTTCAGCAGTCAACTCATCATTGTCTATTTTTATCGGGTTGTAATTGGAGTTAAATTTGACAATAGCGCATATTTCATTGTTGTGTTCACTTATGCCTGACCATACAAGCTTTTGATAACGACTTGTAAAAGTGACCCAGTCCTGGAAACGAACATCATAATTCTCCAGCAATTCCGGCATAAACTCTTCATTGTACGACAGGCTGTCAAAAGCATATATTGCCAGTCCCTGCATTTGAAGGGCATCAGAAACAAGCCATTTTGCCAGTTCACGTTGTTCCGGTGGAATGTTTTTATAAAACTCCTCGTATAAAAATGATGTATCCATGGCTTTATAACAAAGATCATTGAACGCGGGCAAGGCAACGCTCTCAAACCGGGATTGCCTGAAATCGTTAATTCGGCCCAGCCTGACATCGTTCCAGGCCGACCGGTCCTTTTCCAATCCGAAAATGTAAGTGGCTTTCACAGCATTGCAATTGATTTTAGTGCCATTGATTGCATCCAGGTTTTGCCATTTCAACGTAACATCATATTCCTGAAGCTCTGATCTTTGGGGCTGGATCTCCTGCGGGTCAAGCCTGAAGTAATTAATGACATCCCTTTGTTGTGCGTATACACAATTGATTGATATCACACAGATAAGCAATAAATAAATTGTTGTTTTCATTTTTTCTTAATTTTTTTGGTTATTCATGAAGAATAAAGCTAATGGCAGGGAAAGCCATAAAGAAATAATTCTTGCAGAGTTGTCGTATTATCAATTCGAATGGGCATTCCCGGTGCCTGGACCGGGAGGTGTAAAATAGCCTAAACCCTGCACAGTGTCACTTTAAATCCCAAATCCCAAACTCTGCTAATATCAAAAACCGTTATTCTTAAGATACCTCAACTCTAAACTCTCTTCTTAGTGCTCCCAAGCTACTAAGCTAACACGCTTTCATTGTTCATTTCCCCCACCCCCAACCCCTCCCCATGCCAGCAAACCGGCCACCAGACACAAAACAACGGGGAGGGGGGGTATTTTTGTTTATTCCATTCGTCTCTATTGATATGTAACTCCTCCGGAGTAAATTTTTATAATCCTGACGAACAATGAAAACAACATGATGCGTAGAGAAACTCCTCCCGTCTTATTTTCTTCACCTCTTCCCCTTTTTTCGCGCTCCCTCGCTTTCATTGTTAATTCTGCTTAGCGCTTACCGCTTTGCGCTTAATGAATATTTCCCTAACTTGCGTCCCGGTCATCAACCAAATAAACCACTGACGCAGAACCATGAAAACACTTGCCAGCCTGCTTTTTGCTATTGCATTGTTCATCCTGATTCCCCTTCAGGGCAATTCTTGCACCACTTTCGTCCTCAAAGATTCGAAAGGACATGTAGTGTTTGGTCGGAATTTTGACTTCCCGGCAGGGTATGGGCATATGCATATCAACAAAAGAGGCCAGCTCAAATCTTCACTTCCTGTTCCCGGTGAAGAGGTTGTTGAATGGGTCTCAAGGTACGGCAGTGTGACCTTTAACCAGGGTGGGAGGGAGTTCCCCTACGGCGGAATAAACGAGGCCGGACTGGTCATCGAACTGATGTGGCTGCAGGAGGCTCAGTATCCTACTCATGACGACAGGCATGGACTGATGGAACTCCAGTGGGTGCAGTATAATCTTGACAATGCCGCTTCTGTGAGTGAAGTGATCGGGAATAATAAACTCGTAAGAATAACCGATAAGGCTACGGCACCATTACACTTCCTGGTGGCCGACAGATCGGGGGATGTTGCCACCATAGAATTCCTGGATGGAAAAATGGTTGTACACCGTGGTGAGAACCTGCCCTATACAGTCCTTGCCAACTGTACTTACGAAACTTCTGTTGACTTTAAATCGAACAAAGACAAGGGGACTGACAGGGAGTTTACCGGCTGGACCAACAACTCATCGGGCAGGTTTGCCGAGGCCGCTTCAATGGTAGAGGAGTATGATGAGAGCGAATACGATATGGTCGATTACGCATTTGTGGTCCTTGATAGTGTGGCACAGCATCCCGGTACGGTCTGGAGTATTGTGTACGATATCTCAAATGCAGCAATCTCATTCAAAACAGTTATAAATAAAGAAATACGGAATATTTCCTTTGCTGATCTCGACTTTTCCTGCGAAGCAGCGAACCTGTATGCAGATCTGGATAAGTTTGATGGCAAAGCCGAAAGCCTGAAGGAGATCACTGTTGAGGCGAATCTTGATTGCATCAATAAAGTGTTTGATAATGTAGATTTTCTTCGTGATAATGTCACCCCTGAGTTGAGGCAGGGCACCGCTGTCTACTTCCAGTCAGTGAAATGCAGATCAGAATAAATTCCAATACCCAAAATCCAAACAAATCCCAAATTCCAAAGCTTAAATTCCAAATTCTGCTAATATCAAAAACCGTTATTCTTAAAACACTCCAACTTTAAGCTCTAAGCTCTCTTCTCAGAGCTCTAGAGCTTCTGCGCCTCTGAGCTTCTGCGCCTCTGAGCTTCCGCGCTCCCGCGCTCCCGCGCTCCAGTGCTCCCACACCCTAA
>CAZXWD010000051.1:0-1142 GCA_964644135.1 uncultured Bacteroidales bacterium
CTTAACACTAAAAACTAAGCACTGTTAAGCATAGACAGGGCATAGGCATACGCTCCGACGGAAACTGCTTCGGAGGTGCCGAGCCGGGAAACGCCAACGCCTATGTAACGTGAGGGATCGTAAAGCACTTTTTCTTTGCTGAAGGGCACGTTGATGTAACTGCTTTCGTCCTTGAGGAACAGTTCCAGTTCGGTAGGGTCTTCCAGGTTCATGGCCCGCACTTCCATCCTGTCGAGCGGGTTCCCTGAAAGGGTGGTATAGGCCGAATTCATTTCATCGACCAGCTTTTGAAGATAAAGCTGATAGCTCCTGGAGAGCCCGCCGCCCAGCACCACCAGTCCGTCGAACAGGGTCAGGGCATTGGCCAGTGCATCGCCGGCAACGATGGCAAGTTCTTCATAAGCCAGTATGGCGGCCCTTTTATCCCCTTCCCTTTTGCCTTCGGCGATCTCAGCTATTTCCCTGGGGCCGGTGCAGGCACCTTCGGCAGTGCCCGATTCGCGGGCATAAACTCGTTTTATTGCACGGATACTGGTGGAGTCTTCAACGCTTGTATCAGGGTAGAGCTTGTTCCTCATCCGGTTTATTTCGCCTCCGGCGGAATTATCCCCGATATGTAGCTTCTCGTTGCTTACCATCCCTCCGCCAAAGCCGGTGCCGAAGGTGGCTCCGAAAAGGTTTTTATACCGCTTGGGATTGTTGGCTTCTACCAGTTTTTTGTTGATCTCGGGAAGGATCCCGCCAATGGCTTCGCCAAGAGTGAACAGGTCTCCGTCGTTATTGATGTAGACGGGCACCTTGAAATGAATTTCCAGCATGGCTTTCAGCGGCACACCGCCCCTGAAGTGAGGCAGGTTTTCAAGGTCACCGATAATACCGTTCGGATAGTCGGCCGGACCGGGAAAGCAGAAGCTGATGGCGACGGGGTTGTCGGTCAGTTTGTTCCAGGTGTTCTCAAACCCGCTGATGATCTTTTTCAGCACCTCTTCAAGGTTTGACCCCTTAGCTTTGAGGCGCATGGGCTGGAACATCTCTTTCCCTCCCTTGACGGCATTGAAGACAAGGTTGGTGCCCCCTGCGTCGAGGGTAAGGACTATTCGTTTGTCGGAATGGAGGTCCATGGGGTAAAGATAGTAACTTGC
>CAZXWD010000051.1:1242-5973 GCA_964644135.1 uncultured Bacteroidales bacterium
AGTGTGCTTTGAGCCAGTTGCTGCCGGTATTCATCTCTACAACCACCGGCACTTTTAGGGGAAGGGCTGTTTTCATCTTCTCTTCAATGACCGGCTGGATGATCTCCAGCTCACTTTTGTGGGCATCGAAAACGAGTTCATCGTGCACCTGCAGGATCATCTTGCTTCGCAGGTCTTTCTTTTTGAATTCGTTGAAGATGCTGATCATGGCGATCTTGATCATGTCGGCCGAAGAGCCCTGGATAGGGGCGTTGATAGCATTTCGCTCTGCGAAACCTCTTACGGTGTTGTTGCTCGAATTGATATCACGCAGGTACCTTCTGCGGCCCATCAACGTTTCCACATACCCGTTTTCCCTGGCAAAAGCAATGGTCTTATCCATATATTCCTTGATGCCGGGGTATTTCTCAAAGTAGGAATTGATGATATCAGCCGCCTCCCTCCTCGGGATGTTCAGCCTCTCGGATAGGCCGAAAGCGGAGATGCCGTATACGATGCCAAAGTTGACAGTCTTGGCATTCCGCCGCATCTCCCTGGAAACCTGGTCGAGCTCCACACCATAGACCCTCGAAGCAGTGGCAGTGTGGATGTCGAGCCCTTTGTTGAAGGCTTCCACCATGGCCTCATCCTCACTGATGGAAGCGATGATCCTCAGCTCGATCTGCGAGTAATCGGCGGCCAGCATGGTGTATTCCTCATTCCTCGGCACAAAGGCCTTCCTTATTTCCCGGCCCCTGTCGGTGCGGATAGGAATGTTCTGCAGGTTGGGATTGTTAGAGCTCAGCCTGCCGGTGGCGGCGACAGCCTGGTTGTATGAAGTGTGTATGCGGTTGTCCCTGGGGCTGATCATATTTGGCAAGGTATCCACATAGGTCGATTTCAGCTTCGTGAGCGACCGGTAATCGAGTATCAGCGGGATGATCTCATGCTTGTTCGAGAGCCTTGTCAGGATGTCTTCGCTGGTTGAGAATTGTTTTGTTTTGGTAAGGGTGGGTTTGTCGGTAACCTGGAGCTTTACGTACAATATTTCTCCCAGTTGCTTGGGTGAGGCTATGTTGAATTCCTGCCCGGCCAGCTCAAAGATCTTTATCTCAACCTCCTTTATGTCTTTTTCGAGCTTTGCGGAGTAATCCCTGAGGGCATCCACATCCAGCTTCACCCCTTCCTGTTCCATGTTGGCAAGCACCTGGACAAGGGGGATCTCTATATCCTCAAAAAGTTTCCTCACCGTGCCTTTGCCGAGTTTTTCATCGAAGACTTCTTTTAACTGAAGGGTGATGTCGGCATCTTCGCAGGCATATTCCGAGATCGTTTTCGGGTCGATGCTGCGCATGCTGGCCTGCTTTTTCCCTTTCTTACCTATGAGCGACTCGATTGAGACCGGTTTGTAGTTGAGATAGGTTTCGGCAAGGTAGTCCATGTTATGCCTCTGGTCGGGCTCGAGCAGGTAATGCGCCAGCATGGTGTCGAACAGCTTTCCCTTCACCTCGATATCGTACCATTTCAGCACCGACATGTCGAACTTCAGGTTCTGGCCGGTCTTACCGATCTTTTCGTTTGCGAACAGAGGCTTGAACTTCTGCACGATCTGCAGGCAGTCGTCGTAATTTTCGGGCAGGTGCACAAACCAGGCCTCTCCGGGTTCGACGGCAAAGGCAATCCCCACAAGTTCCGAGTTGTTGGGATCGAGCCCTGTGGTTTCGGTATCGAAACAGAACTCTTTTGAACTGCTGAGGGTGTTGATGAGGTTCTCAATTTCCTCTTCTTTTTCAACAAGGTGGTATTTGTGCTTTACGGAAGCAAGCGTATTGACTTCCTGCCCGATCTCCTCTTCCAGTTCGCTGAAAAGGTCTTTGGGAGAGATGTCGGACCCCTCTTCACCTTTTTCAGCAAAAAGCTCCGTGAATACCCGCTTTGCGTATGTCCTGAATTCAAGCTCGACGAAAAGCTCCTTCAGGGCTTTCTGGTCGGGCTCCGACCAGGTGAGTTTTTCCTCGTCAAACTCAACCGGGACATCCAGCATGATGGTGGCAAGCTGCTTTGAAAGGATACCTTGTTCAGCGAAATTTTCAACATTCTCCTTTTGTTTGCCCTTCAGCTTATCGGTGTTTTCGAGGAGGTTTTCAAGTGAATCGAACTCTTTGATCAGTTTGGTGGCTGTTTTTTCGCCTATGCCCGGTATTCCTGGGATGTTATCCGAGGCATCGCCCCACAGTCCCAGGATGTCTATCACCTGTTCGGGCCTTTTCAATCCGTACTTATCACATATTTCTTTCACCCCTAATATCTGGGCTTTATTCCCCATGTAAGGCGGCTTGTACATGAATATCTTATCAGAGACAAGCTGTCCGAAATCCTTGTCGGGGGTTACCATATAGGTTGTATACCCTTCATTTTCCGCTTTTTTTGCCAGAGTGCCGATGATGTCGTCTGCTTCATATCCATCCATTTCCAGGATGGGGATGTTAAATCCTTCAAGGAGTTTTTTGATGTAGGGAAGGGAGTTTGCGATATCCTCCGGCATCTCCTGCCGGTTGGCTTTGTAGTCGGTGAAATCGCCTACACGAAGGGTGGGGGCGAAAGAGTCGAATGCCACTCCGATATGTGTCGGGTTCTCATTTTTGAGGATATCATAGAGGCTGTTGGCAAAGCCGAGTATGGCGGAGGTATTCATCCCTTTTGAGTTGACCCTGGGATTTTTGTTGAGGGCGAAATAGGCCCGGTAAATAAGGGCCATGGCATCGAGGAGGTAGAGGGTTTTATTGTTGGGCATGGCATGTTTTTAGGCAAAGATAACTGTTTAGTTTGGTTCGGAGCGGGCACGCCTTACGGCAGGGTTGCCAACCCTATAAGGTTAGCAACCCTAAGGCATTTATCGGCGAACTATCAAAAAATACCTATACTTTTGTAAAAAAATTTTCACCCCATCTAAATCAACTGATCAGAATGCCGCGAAAAAAGAAAAGCCCTAGCAAGATCTTCATCCTCGATACTTCCGTAATCCTCTACAACCACAACGCAATCTACAGTTTCGAAGATAACGACGTAGCCATCCCCATTACCGTCCTCGAAGAGCTTGATAACTTCAAAAAAGGAAACGACACAAAGAATTTCGAGGCCAGGGAGTTCATCCGCATCATGGACCGGCTCTCGGCAAACAGCACCCTGACCAACTGGATCAAGATCGACAGGCCCAATGCCGGATCTTTCAAGGTGGTAATGAACGAGAACAGCCAGGTGGATGCCCGCCAGATCTTCGACGGCAACAAGCCCGATCACCGTATACTCAATGCTGCCCAGGTGATGCAGGAAGAAAACCCCGAACGCAGGGTGATCCTGGTTACCAAAGACATTAACCTGAGGCTGAAGGCAAAATCGCTCAACCTCCCTGCCGAAGACTTTGAAACAGGCAAGATCGTAGATGTTGAAGCCCTTTATCCCGGAAAATCAACTATTGAAGTGCCCGATAAGGCCCTCATCGACAAATTGTATGCCGACGGCATGTGCGATCCTGAGGAACTGGATATAGACGAGCTGATCCCCAACCATTACTTCATCCTCAAAAATGAAAGCGCCTCCGCCCTTGCCTACTACAACCCGATACTGGAAAAAATTGAAAGGGTCGAAAAATCCCCTGCATATAAGATACTGCCCAGGAACGCAGAACAGGTCTTTGCCCTGCACGCCATCAGGAACCCAAAAGTGAAACTGGTAACCCTCCAGGGCGTTGCCGGTACCGGGAAAACCCTGCTTGCCCTTGCAGGCGCCCTCGACATAAAAAAGAACTTCAAACAGATCTACCTGGCAAGGCCCATTGTCCCGCTCAGCAACAAAGACATAGGCTATCTGCCCGGGGATATCAAAGACAAGCTGAACCCTTACATGGAGCCCCTGTGGGACAACCTGAAGTTCATCCAGAACCAGTACAGCGAAAGCGACAAGGAATACAAGAAGATCTCCGATGCCCTTGAAACGGAAAAACTGGTGATCACCCCGCTGGCTTACATCAGGGGGCGCAGCATCTCAAACGTATGCTTCATAGTGGACGAAGCCCAGAACCTGACCCCGCACGAAGTAAAGACCATTATCACCCGCGCCGGCGAAAACACCAAGATCATCTTCACAGGGGATATCTACCAGATCGACACGCCTTACCTGGATGCCCAGAGTAACGGCCTTTCGTTCCTCATCGACAAGATCAAGAACCACCAGATCTATGCACATGTGAGGCTCGAAAAAGGCGAACGCTCCGAACTTGCCAACCTGGCGAATGAGCTTCTTTAGTTCTGAGTTCTAAGTTCTGAGTTCTGAGTTAAATTTTTTTATTCTGAACAGGTATTTTTTGCAACCCTGCAGATTAATGGTAAATATTTTACCATGAGAAGAAGTATAATTTCGGAAAAGACTTTTAAGTTTTCGTTAAGTATTATTGAACTATACCAAAAACTTCAGGGAAAAAGAGAGTTTGTTCTATCAAAACAACTATTGAGGAGTTCAACCAGCATAGGTGCAAATATAAGGGAATCCTCTGCTGCACAAAGCAAAAAGGATTTTATCGCTAAGCTTTCAATAGCTTCTAAGGAGGCAAGAGAAACCCAGTATTGGTTAGAATTATTGCAAGAAAGCGGTTTTAAAGGGATTAATTTTGAAAGCTATCTGAATCAGATTAATGAGATTATAAAGATATTAAACTCAATCCTAATCACACTTTCAAAATCGAATCCAAAATAA
>CAZXWD010000051.1:6073-22004 GCA_964644135.1 uncultured Bacteroidales bacterium
AGAACTCAGAACTGAATTATCTCTCTCTGTATAAAACCTCAAGCACCACCTCCCCAACAACTTCCAGGGTTCGGGGGTCTATCTTGTCGATGTCGTCGTTAATGGTGTGCCAGTATTCGAAGAAGCTGCCGTTGGATGAGCCGGGATCAAGATGGATGATATTGAGGGCAGGGATGTTGGCCAGCTCGTTTACGAAATAATGATCATCGTTGATGTAACCGCTCCTTTCATTGATAAAATACTTGCTGTATCCTATATCATGAGCAATGTTCCACACTTTCCTCACTTTATCAGGTGCAAAATACATTGAGAATCCCTCCTGCAAAAACCTTGCATCCGAAGCCCCTACCATATCGAGCAACACCAGGTACCGGCTGCGGTAATTGTATTCATGAGGGTTCTTCGACCAATGTTGCGAGCCAAGGCCCCAGTTCCCGGGGTTCTCATCACTCTGTGAATCTTGCGGCGGACCGTAATCCTCTATATCGAAAAAAATAATATCAACCCCAACAGGAGGTTCATTCGAGGAAAGGACCCTTGCAATTTCAAGCAAAACACCTACACCGCTGGCACCGTCGTTGGCCCCCGGAACAGGGAGCTCCCTGTTTTCAGGGTTGGGATCATGATCGGCAAAAGGCCGGGAATCCCAGTGGGCGGCTAGAGAGATCCTTGCCCGTTTTTCGGGCTGGAAGGAGCCTATGATGTTTTTCCCTTCCAGGATTTTTCCGTTGAAAGCCCTGGCCTTGAATTCCTGCACATAAACCTCATCTGCAAACCGTTCCAGCGTATTCCTGAGATAAGCTGCACATCTTGCGTGTGCCCCGGTGCCCGGTACCCTGGGGCCGAAGTCTGTCTGGGCCTTTACAAAATGAAAGGCTGAGTCTGGGTTTACAGAAGGTCTTTCGATCTTTTCAGAGGACTTTTTTTCCTTCGGAACGGAAGGTTCGTTCTTGCTTTCCTGTTGCTGATTACAGGAAACAACAGCAAATACAGCCAGGAGAACTATGATCGAGGTTTTTTTCATTTCTGATATATTCAATGACCTGAGAAAACTAAGGATTAAAAGGTTAGGGTGAAGATGGTCCCCTCTCCCAGTTTTGATTTCACCGTAATGGAGCCTTTATGCAGGTGCATGATCTGCCTTGAGAGGCTCAGCCCTATTCCCGAACCGTGTTTTTTTGAAGTAAAGAACGGCATGAAGATCTTGTCCATGATGTCGGGCTTTATCCCGGAGCCGTTATCCTTGAAATCGATAACCACCCTGTTGTTGCTGTTCAGGCTGGCTAAGATCGAGATCTTGGGATCTTCGGCTTCCTTAACTGCATCCATGGCATTCAGGATCAGGTTGATGACCACCTGGTCGACAAGGTCGGGATCTGCCGTTATCATCATATCGGGAGGAAAGACCCTGGTCTCGCATGTTATCCCCTGCTGATCGATCTTCGGCTTCAGTAACTGGGTTGCCCTTTCAAAAGCCTCCGAAACCCTGAAGTACCTGAAATTAGGCTTCGGGATGCGGGTCAGGTTCCGGTATATTTCCACAAAATTCAATAAGCCCTGGCTCCTGCCCTGTATCGTGTCTATGGCCCCTTCAATGCTTTCCACATCTTCCTCTTCCAGCTCCTGTAAAAGTGTTTTGCCGTTTTCACTTACAAAAAGCATGTCTTTTATGGTTGAAGCAAGCGATGTGATAGGAGTGATGGAGTTAGTGATCTCATGAGTGAGCACTCTTATCAGCTTCTGCCATGACTCGATCTCTTTTTCATCGAGTTCTGCGGTGATATTCTGGAAGGAAATGAGTACGTAATCTTCCCCGCGCAGCCTGAATTCGGTGGCATTGACAGCGATCTGCAAAAGCTCTTCCTGGATGAAAATTTTAAGGACAGTGCTGTCGCCGGCTTTCAGTTTCAGGAGTGTCTCGGGGAGGTCGTCCTTCACCTTTTTAAGATCCTGCACGTACCTGAGGTTTTTTATCTTTAAAAGCCTCTTGATCGCATTGTTGAAAATGTCGACCTTGCCGTCTTTTCTGAAGACGATGATGCCTATCGAAATATGCTGTACAACTGTTTGCAGGTAGTTGAAGTGCTCTTCCTTTTCGGCCCTGTATTTCCTGAACTCTTCTATCACCCTGTTGAATTCTTTGTTCAGGTTCTCAAATGTCTTTCCCCGGCCCGGGTCTGAAAACGAACTGGAAAAATCGGCATGCCTTATGGCCTGTAAGAACTGGGTCAGCTTCCTGTTGGTCCTTTCAACATACCTGATCAGCAGGATTACCTGCAGAACGGCAAGGGCTCCGGCAAGTATCATGCTCAGCCTGTACTTTTCGGAATAAGCCAGTATGAAGACCAGTAACAGGGTGAGGAACAGCAGTACCACCCTGAAGATGACTATGTACCGGAATTTTCTAAAGCCCATATTTCTCAATTCTGCGGTATAGTGACGCCCTGGTAAGACCAAGCTCTTTTGCAGCTTTGCTGATGTTACCGCCGTGCTTGTCGATCACCTTCCGGATCAGCATTTTTTCTGTTTCCTGGAGATTGAGGTTGCTCGACTCAAAGACCTTGTCCTTGTTTTCTTCCGGTTGTGAAATAAAGAAATCCTGCGGTTCAAGGATGTTCGACTCGCTCATGATCACTGCCCTTTCAACAGAATGCTGCAGCTCGCGAATGTTCCCCGGCCAGTTATGCTTTTTCAGCCTGGCAAGGGTTGCTTCATTGACCCTCTTGGTGGGCATCTTGTATTTCTTGCAATAGATCTCAAGGAAATGGTCGACCAGGAACGGGATATCCTCCAGTCTTTCACGCAATGGCGGAATATGTATCTCTACCGTATTGATTCGGTATAGCAGGTCCTGCCTGAACTTCCCTTCGTTCACCATCTGGTACAGCGGCATGTTGGTAGCACACACAAGCCTCACATCGATCTGGATCTCACGATTGGTACCCAGCCTGACCACGGTACGGTTCTGGATCACGCTCAGGAGCTTCGACTGGAGGTTCAACGACAGGTTTCCTATTTCATCAAGAAAGATGGTGCCCTTGTTGGCTGCCTCAAAACGACCCGCACGGTCCTCCTTGGCATCGGTAAAAGCCCCCTTTTTGAACCCGAACAACTCGCTTTCGAAGAGTGTTTCACTGATTGCTCCCAGGTCGACGCTTATGAATACCTCGTCCTTTCTTTTAGATTGCCTGTGCAGGGCCCTGGCAACCATCTCCTTGCCTGTCCCGTTCTCTCCGAGGATCAATACATTTGCATCGGTCTGTGCCACCTTGGCAACAGTTGCCATCACCTGTTCCATGGCCGGAGATTTGCCTATCATGTTGCCGTGGGCCTGGTCCTGGTCGGCCAGCAATACCTTTTGTTTTGATTTCAGGTCCTGCAGCTCCACTTTCGATTGCCTCAACTGCAGGGTGGTTTTGATGGTGGCAAGCAGTTTTTTGTTCTCCCAGGGCTTTAGCAGGAAATTGGTAGCCCCCTCCTTGATCCCCTGTACAGCAAGCTCTATATCGCCGTAGCCGGTAATAAGGATCACAGCGATGGAGGAATCTATTTCAAGAATCTTGTTCAGCCAGTGAAACCCCTCTTTGCCACTCGTAGCGTCAGGGGCAAAGTTCATGTCCAGCAGGATCATGTCGTAATTCTCGTTATTCAGGAGAGTGGGGATATTGTCGGGGTTGTTCTCGGTATGAACGATCTCAATATGCTGTTTCAGGAACAACCTTGCGGCCATCAGCACATCCTTATCGTCATCAACAATAAGGATCCTGGCAGGTAATTTTTCCATAAATACGGTTTTTTTCTGATCTGGTTTTCCAAAGGTAGGGATTAATGTTCGTATTTGTACAATTTCATGAACGCTACCGAACAATTATCATTGCTTTTTGCTGAAAATCACTTTGTAAAAAACAGAAAAACAGTTTATTATAATTGATGGCATGGTATTCGTTCAACTTATAACAGCTCAAAAAACCAAATTATTATGGACAGGATCATCGAAAAGAAAAAATGGACTACAAAGAAAATATTGACAATTGCTGCAATTGCAATATTCGGTCTGTTTCTCATCTATCTCCTTTTTATCAGGGACAATCAAAGCCGCCTTTATGTGAATAAAGAGCAGGTTTCGATGGCTATGGTCGAGTCGGACCGGTTCCAGGAGTTCATCCCGGTGGATGGCGTGGTGCTTCCTAAAACCACCATTTATATAGATGCGGTGCTGGGAGGTAACGTTGAGGAGATCTATGTTGAGGACGGGGCCATACTGGAAGAAGGCGACAGTATACTGAAGCTGGCCAATGCCAACATGGAGCTGGGCTATATGGACCAGGAAACCAGGATGTACGATGCTATCAACAACCTCCAGAATTCCAGGATCGCACTGGAGCAGAACAAGTTCCTGCGCCAGAAGGAGATCGTGAACCTCCAGTACCAGATCGATGCCGCAGTTACTGATTTTGAAAGGAAGAAGGACCTGTTCGGGGATGAAGTGATCACGCTCAAGGAATTTGAAGATGCTAAACGTGACTATGATTTTACCCTCAGGCAGTTAAATATTTCCCTGAAGCTGCAGCGACTCGATTCCATCTCGGCAGAGGAACAAAGGCGCCAGATTAATGCTTCCATCCAGCGGATGCGGAATAACCTGGAACTGCTTCAGAAAAATATGGAAAAGCTCCTGGTAAGGGCCCCTGCCGACGGTCAGCTCAGTTCTTTCGACGCTGAAATAGGTGAAAACAGGGGTTCCGGCGAAAGGCTCGGGCAGATAGATGTAATGGATGGTTATAAGCTGAGGGCCAATATTGATGAAAGGTATGTTTCAAGGGTCGACCGCGGCCAGACCGCTGAGTTTGATTTCGCAGGGAAGACATATCACCTGCATGTATCGAAGATCTACACAGAAGTGGCAGGCGGATCATTCCAGGTTGACCTAGTGTTCGACGGCGAAGTGCCGGAAGGCATCAAAAGAGGCCAGACTCTCCAGCTCAGGCTTATGATGAGCAGCCCAAGGGATGCGCTCATAGTCAAGCGCGGAGGCTTTTTTAACGAAACCGGCGGAAACTGGATCTATGTTGTGGATGCATCGGAAAGCTTTGCAGTGAAAAGGGACATCCGCATTGGAAGACAGAACACAAGGTTTTATGAAGTGCTTGAAGGACTTGAGCCCGGCGAAAAAGTGATCATCTCATCATATGATTCATTCGGAAACAAAGACAAAATAATTTTCAGATAAAAAACCAAAAAAACCAATAAGTTATGATCAGGACAGAGAATCTATCAAAAGTATTCAGGACAGACGAGGTCGAAACCACAGCTCTCGACAACGTTACGTTCCAGGTTGAAAAAGGGGAATTCGTGGCCATCATGGGCCCCTCAGGATGCGGAAAATCCACACTTCTCAATATAGTGGGACTGCTCGACAATCCCACAAAAGGCAAATACTATTTTTTAGACAATGAGGTTTCTGGTTTTTCTGAAAAGCAAAGGGCGAGGATGCGCAAGCATAACATCGGCTTTGTTTTTCAGAACTTTAACCTCATTGATGAACTGAATGTATTTGAGAACGTGGAACTACCGCTCATCTACCTGGGCATAAACGCGTCTGACCGCAAGCAAAGGGTGGAAGAAGTCCTTGAAAAGATGCAGATCGCACACCGCAAGAAACACTTTCCGCTTCAGCTTTCAGGGGGTCAGCAACAGAGGGTCGCTGTGTCACGTGCAGTTGTCGCCAAGCCTTCACTTATCCTGGCGGATGAACCAACAGGTAACCTCGACTCAGCCCACGGCGAAGAGGTGATGACATTGCTCGAAAGCCTCAACCGCGATGGAACTACCATAATCATTGTGACGCACTCGCAGCGCGATGCCGAATATGCACAACGGGTTGTGAGGCTGTTCGACGGACAGGTCATTAACGAAAACGTAAAATCACCGAAAATGGTGACTGTGTAAGCGGCTCTGAAGCCACATTACACAGAAGGATCCCTATCTGTATCAATAATCAAAATGTCAAAGCCATGAGAGAAATAGTTGTTCTGATACCCGACATCGAGATCGAACAGAATGTCGAGATCGAGGTCCGCATCAATGGCAGGAAGAAGACCATCCAGTACAAGGTCGAACTGCTGAGCTTTGAGCAGGAAGGCTCCCCGCCAAAGGAAAAAGTCGCCGTGCTCAGGCACAAGGTCAGAAATTATGAAAAGGACTGGGAACTGGTGGAGATAGGGGCGCCTGAAAATAACGACAGGATACCCCTGATGTTCCGGAAAAAGGGAACTCAGGCCGGTTAAATAAACAACAATATCATTTAAAACACCAATCTAAAAACAATACCATGAAGAAAGTATTTATCACGCTTATATCTTTTTCACTGCTGGCCATGACCTCTTTTGCGCAGGGCGAAATGAAAGACGATGATGTAAAAGCCATAAAAGAGGTTATCCGGACAGCCTATGTGGACGGATTGCAGAACAGGGGGGATCTTGATCTCACAAAGAAAGGGTTTCACGAAGGGTTTGAACTGCTCGATGTCAGGGATAACAACCTTACCAAATTTCCCATTTATTCCTGGGTAAACTACGTGGAAGCTGCCAAAGAGAAAAGCCCGGAGCCTCCGGCAGGTGATGAGCTTGTGACGGTCAAATTCCTGGATGTGGACGTAACGGGGGATGCTGCAATGGCCAAGATAGAGCTTCACAAGGGGGGCAGGCACATCTTTATCGATTACCTCTCTCTTTACAGGTTTGAAGAGGGATGGAGGATTGTGAGCAAGATCTATTACAGGATACCTGAATAAGAACTTGTAAAGCTTAGGATAAAATGCTGTCAGGCTATCTGAAAATATTATTGCGGAACTTTGTGAAGAGGAAGGTCTATTCCGTAATAAACATCGTGGGCCTTGCCATTGGCATTGCCAGCTTCATAATCATCATGCTTTTTGTCCTCGACGAGCTGAGCTATGACCGGCATTATGCTAATTCAAACAGGATCTACCGCGTATGCATGATCTACGATTTCGGTGGTGTTGGTGAAAATTCGGCAAGCCAGCCTTTCCCTGTCGCCCCGGCCCTTGAGAACGATTTTGGCCATATGATAGAGAAGTCGGTGAGGGTGTTCAACTTCCAGACCAAAAGGAACATTGTTGAGTACAATGATAACAGGTATACTGAAAAGGGCTTCTTTTTTGCCGATTCATCCTTTTTCGATGTGTTTGATCATGAATTCATCCAGGGTGATCGCGAAACAGCCCTGAACGAACCTTTTAGTGTTGTGATCACCGAGTCGGTGGCGAAAAGGTATTTCGGTGATGAAAACCCCCTGGGGAAGACCATGAAATTCGGGAGGAGGGTCAACCTGAAGGTAACCGGCCTGATAAAGGATGTGCCTCCCCAGACCCATTTCCATTTTGATTTCATCGCATCTATGTCGACAGTGAAAAGCCTGTACAGGGGACAACTGCCGAAGACATGGATATGGAACCCATGCTGGACCTATGTTATGCTGGAACCGGGAGTGAAGCCTGATCAGCTTGAAGAACAGTTCCCCGGATTTGTCGATAAATACTTTTATGATGCGGAGAAGGAAAGCATCACCATGTACCTTCAGAAGCTGACAAGCATACATCTCCACTCACGGCTCGACTATGAAATACAGCCCAACAGCAATGCTTCCTATGTGGTCATACTTACGATAATTGCATTTTTCATACTTGTAATAGCCAGCATCAACTTCATGAACCTGGCTACCGCAACCTCCACCAGCAGGGCCAGGGAAATTGGGATACGTAAAGTTACCGGTGCCCACAGGACTCTCCTGATCCTGCAGTTCCTGGGCGAATCTCTCTTTATGACACTCCTTGCTGTGATCGTTGCTGTTTTGCTTGTTGAGATAGTGCTTCCCTACTTCAACGACTTCACGGGAAAGGCCTACATGGTCTCAAAACTGCTCGATCCGATTTATCTCCTGGGCCTGATCGGGCTATGGCTGTTCGTTGGGGTAATGTCAGGGTTGTACCCTGCTTTCTATATCTCCGCCTTCAGGCCTATATCAGTTCTCAGGGGCACCCTGCACAAGGAGATAAACAGCGGACTGGCCAGGAAGGTCCTTGTTGTATTCCAGTTCACCATATCCATTTCCCTCATTGTGGGAACGCTGATGATCTTTGATCAGTTGAGCTACCTGAGGAATGCCGAACTGGGTTTCAGGAAGGAGAACATCATCATGTTGCCTGTTGAGCGAACCGACATCGTCAAAAAATATGAGTCTTTCAAGAGCGAGATACTCACACACACAAATATAATCAGCGTTACAACAGTGGATGATATTATAGGGGCAGGGCACAATACCCACGAGTTCAGGCCCGAAGGTGTACCGGAGGATGAGTGGCGGTTTTATCCCGCGCTGGTTGTGAGGCATGATTTTACAAAAACATTCGACATTGATATAGTTGCAGGGCGGGCCTACGATGAATCCTTTTCAACAGACCAGGTATCAGGCATGCTGATCAGTGAATCGATGGTTGACCATCTTGGCTGGGAATCGAATGAGGCAGCGCTTGGAAAGAAATTCCGTTCCCTGCAGGGTGAGGAAAGGGTGATCGGGGTTTTCAGTGATTTCCAGGCCACCTCGCTTCACGAGAAAGCAGGGCCTTTTGTGCTCAACATGAAAGAAGTTCCCCAGATGATCGATTATTTCACCAATTACGTGGTGGTAAGGATAGGCGAAGGCAACCTGGACGAGACCCTCGATTTTCTTGCCGGAAAATGGACAGAGTTCGAAGATTACAGGGCCTTCGATTATTTCATGCTGGAAGATGAACTGTCAGAACTCTATAAAGATGAAGAGAACCTGGGAATGCTTTCATTGATAGTTACCGTTCTCATACTCTTCATCGCCGCCCTGGGCCTCTTCGGCCTTGCCTCGTTCATGGCAGAAAAAAGGACCAAGGAGATCAGTATCAGGAAAGTGCTGGGAGCGTCGATAGGGAATATTTTCTTCCTGCTATCCTCGGAGTTTGTCAGGCTGATCCTTATCGCTATGGTCATCTCCTGGCCGGTGGCATACCTGTTGGCTGAGAATTTCTTCATGGACCAGTTCATTGTACAGACAAAGTTCAACGTATGGATACTGATCGCTTCAGGACTTGCAGCCATTTTGCTGACCATTATGATAACCATGTACAGAGCCTACAAGGCGGCTAAAACTGATCCGGCTGAAACACTCAAGTACGAATAATATAACAATTTTTAATGTCGGGAGTCTGTGAACATATTCACGAATCAAATCTAAAAACACCGTAACTAATCATTAGTCATTAACGTCATATAAATACAAATCACAATCGCTATGATAAGAACAGAGAACCTCACTAAGATCTTCCGGACAGATGAAGTGGAAACAACTGCTCTCAATAATGTGACATTCGAAGTAAAGGAAGGCGAATTCGTTGCCGTGATGGGGCCTTCGGGATGCGGCAAATCAACACTGCTGAATATCCTGGGCCTTCTTGATAACCCTACGGATGGACGGTATTTTTTCCAGGGTACCGATGTGTCTTCTTTCTCCGAAAGGCAGCGGGCCAAAATGAGAAAAAACAACATTGGCTTTGTTTTCCAGAATTTTAATCTGATAGATGAGCTGAATGTGTATGAAAATGTAGAATTACCCCTGATCTACCTGGGAATGCCCTCTTCTGAGAGAAAAGAGAGGGTGAATGGTGTGCTGGAACAGATGCAGATATCCCACCGGAAAAAGCATTTCCCGCTGCAGCTTTCAGGAGGTCAGCAACAAAGGGTAGCCGTGGCAAGGGCTGTTGTGGCTAACCCAAAACTCATCCTTGCCGATGAGCCTACAGGTAACCTCGACTCAGCTCACGGCGAGGAGGTCATGAACCTGCTTGAAAAGCTTAACCAGAACGGTACCACCCTTATCATAGTGACACACTCACAAAGGGATGCCGAATACAGCCAGCGCATCGTCAGGCTCTTCGACGGCGAAGTCGTGACTGAGAACATCAAGAATAGTATTTTGTAGGAGTGGCCCGAATAATGGAAGGGGTGAGATCAAATCTCAACACTCAACACTCAAATCTCAGATCTTAAACTTATGTTCCGGAATTACATCATAAGCGCCCTGAGGAATATCAACAAGAACAGGTTTTACGCCTTTCTGAATATCCTCGGCCTGTCAGTCGGGCTGGCAGCTTTCATTTTCATATTTCTTTTTGTAAGGGATGAACTTGCCTATGACAAGCACAACGATAAGCATGATAGGATATACCGGATCGAGTCGTCGTTCAGTATCTCGAACAAGGAGGAGACCTTTGCCATAGTGCCTATACCCATGGGGCCGGCTTTTAACCTGGAGTTTCCTGAGGTTGAATCTTTTGTAAGGTTTCAGGGCACCGGAAATTCCCTGATGCGCTATGGTGAAAAATCATACTACGAGCAGGATTTCTATTTTACCGATTCCACGGTATTCAACATATTCACCCATCACTTCATCTACGGATCACCCGAAAGGGCGCTGACCGAGCCGAAAACCATAGTGCTTACCAGGTCTGCGGCAAAAAAGTATTTTGGCGATACCAACCCGGTGGGCGAGTTCATGACGTCAGGTAGCGGCAAGAGCTATAAAGTGACAGCAGTGATAGAAGATCAGCCTGCCAACACCCACCTGAAGTATGATGGTTTGCTCTCCGCAGCAACCCTCGAAGAAGAGATCGGCTCGGATGATTTCAACAGCATGGAGCCGGGGCGCTTCTGGAACATAGGGGTTTATACTTATATCCTTCTTAAGGAAAACTCAAAGATGCAGGGTATTTACGATAAATTCCCGGGCTTCTATGATAAATATATGAGACCCATCGGGGATCAGATCAATGCCAGTTTCAGCCTGTTGAGCACACCGCTCGCAGAAACCCATTATGCCGAAAATCTCGATTCGGACCAGCCTACAGGCAATATGGCCTATGTTTATATCTTTTCTGCTGTGGCCCTGTTCATTCTCATTATTGCCGCCATAAACTATATGAATATGGCAACTGCGAAATCATCCCGCAGGGCCCGTGAGGTAGGGCTCAGGAAGGTGGTTGGTGCGCACCGGGGCCAGCTTGTGGGGCAGTTCATCAGTGAATCTGTCCTGATGAGCCTGATAGCGCTGGTTATTGCCGTAATACTGGTAATATCATTGCTTCCTGATTTCAACCGTCTGGCAGGAAAGATGTTTACACCTGAAGTGCTGTTGCAGCCCGGACTGATCGTAACAGTCCTCCTGGTAACTTTGGTGATTGGATTTCTCTCGGGCAGCTACCCCGCATTCTACCTTTCGGCTTTCGAACCTGTTTCGGTACTGAAAGGTACAGTGCTGCGACAGGGCAGGGGCAGTGGTGCATTGAGAAGGGCTCTTGTCGTATTCCAGTTCTTCATCGCGATTACGCTGATCATTGCCACAATCGTCGTTTCCGACCAGTTGAACTACCTGGGAAATAAGGATCTTGGATTTGAAAAGGAAAATGTTGTAGTGCTTCAGTTGCAGGACTCCACATTCAGGAGCAAAGTGGAAACCTTCAAGGAAGAACTGGTGCAGCATCCGGATATCATTTCGGCAACCAACTCAACAGGTATTCCCGGTGATGTATCCTGGATACAGGTCATGCTGGTTGAGAATAACGGGCAGATGGAGGAAGATGCGCTCATACTGGCACAGGTGGATTACGACTACCTGGAAACTTTCAATATGGAGGTTGTTAAAGGAAGGAATTTTGACGAAAAGATGGGGACCGACGATACGGCAGCAGTGATCATCAACGAAACAGGTGCCAGGGTGCTGGGCTGGGCCGACGATCCTATCGGAAAGAAGATCCATTACGATATCGACCTCGAGGGAAATGTTGGAAGGCCTATGAAAATCATTGGAGTGGTGAAGGATTTTCACTTCAGGTCGTTGCATAATGAGATCGAGCCGATGATCATGTTCATTAGCCAGTATCCAAGGTATTTCCTCAGCATCCGGACCACCGGGAACAATACCCGGGAAACACTAGGTTACATTGAGGGTAAATGGAACGATTTCGGTGCAAAGAGGCCTTTCGATTATGAATTCCTGGATGCAAGCATGGACGAAATGTACCAGGCAGAAGCGAAGCTCGGTAAGATATTCAGGATAGCCACCATCCTCACCATCTTCATTGCTTTGCTCGGCCTGCTGGGGCTTTCCTCTTTCATCGCAGAGCGGAAGACCAAGGAGATAGGTATCCGTAAGGTGATGGGTTCATCAGTGGGAGGCATACTCGGGCTTCTGTACCGGGAGTTTGTGGTACTCATCATCATAGCCTTCATCATAGCCATTCCCATTGCCTGGTGGCGGCTCGATGTATGGCTCGACTCAACCTTCATATACCGGGATGCCTTGCACTGGTATTCCTTTGCCATTGCCGGCGTGCTCGCAATCGTCATCGGACTGGCAACCATAAGTTTTCACATTGTGAGGGCCGCATCAGGCAACCCGGTGGAAGCGATCAAGTATGAATAGAGTAAAAAAAAACCTGAATTATCAGGATGTTAGCTGATGGCTGTTAGCTGAGTGACTGGCAAGGAGTCTAATACAGGAATAACATATCCCTAATTAATAAATATATTTGGTAATCAATGCTTTGTAAAAACTCGTACATTGTATGAATAAATACAAAGCGCTTATTCGTACAACTTTACCGCAAATTTTTTTGTCTGGATGTAATATTCTAAGTTATTGATAATTAATAAATAAGATGGCTTTACCTGAGAATGGGCCGAATTGAAATGTCATAAAGATGTGCATCTGGGCGCAAAACGTTTGCATGCCTGTAGCTGAAGAGATATTTTTGTAATCAATTACTAATGCTAAAAGTTTTACAAAAAATTCAAAAGATGAAAAAATTAGTCTTACTTGTTTTCCTGGGAGCACTGATTGCATTTCTCCCAACTCAGGAAGCTTCTGCACAGGCACATCCTGATAACCTGAACTGGACCCCTCCTGCAAACTATCCGCCTGCTGGTGCAAGGGCCCTCGATGATGTTTATCTCCAGGGTGAGTTTGTAGAGGTTGGAGTAAACAGGGCAGGTTCTTATGGAACTGATGGCCCCGCCCCTGCCGGTTTTCATCCGCAGGAATTCGGTATTGGCTGGGTAGCCGATTACGATGGCAACGGATGGGATGTTGGTACCCCCCCTCAGTCGGGCGATTATTTCCTTCCCGGCACACCTCTTGAACAGTGGGTGCTCGAATTTAATATCGGAGCCACAGAATACAATTTCAGAAACTATGGACAGGACGGATTTGAAGATGTAACCCCTGCAAACCTGGAGTTTATTGACAACGGCTCCAACCAGCAGGCTGTTTGGACCGGTACGGCGACTGGAGGCGGAAACACAGTTGATGTTACAGCTACCACTTTAGTTGAGGATAAGCTCTATTTCAGGACCGATGTGGTAATCACCAACAACGGCCCGAACACCCTGTCAAATGTTGAATACATGAGAAATGTTGACCCCGACCAGGAACAGAACATTACAGGAGACTTTACAACACGTAATTTTGTTCTGAACCAGCCTGGTGAACCCGGAAACCCTGATACGGCACTGCTCGTTTCAGAAGGCCTTGTTTATGGGATCCCGATGGCTTATTATTCTATAGATTCCAGGGCTAAAGTGAGTTTGACCTCCGGAGGGCTTAGCGAACAAAATCCTGATTTTGTTCTGGATACCCCTATAGCGCCCACACAGGCGGCCCCTAATGTTGAAGACAGGGGTGTATGTATTGCTTTCAGGGAGCCTACACTTGCACCGGGACAATCGATGACCGTCAGGTTCTACTACCTGATCAGCCAGGAAGTAATTGAAGACCCGGGCCAGATCGATCCCCCGGCAGATGTGCCTCTTTCAGACTATGCAATTTACATAGCTTTCGCTCTCATGGTCATTTTTGTAGCAACGATAATACGCTTCAGAAGGATAGGATAAGATTTCAATGCGAACTAATAACTTTCAGGGCCCTGCACAAAATTACTGTGCAGGGTCTTTTTTGTATAGCAATGAAATTGGTTTGAAATATGGGGTATGAGGTATGAGGTATGGGGTGTGAGGTGTAAGATTTGAGATACAGACAGAGAGTATCTATTTTTTACTACTTACTACCTGCTATTTACTACCTGCTATTTACTGTTTATTATCTGCGCCTAAGCTTATTGGCTATGGCGATGAGGAGGATAAATACTGCCACAAAACCGCTGATCCGGGCAATGTAATCACCATACTTCACATAGAAGGTGATCTCGTCGTTAGCGTTGATCCGTTGCCGTATGACATCCGGCTCCCAGTACTCCGTTTCCTGGAAAGCTTCACCACGCTGGTTGATGAAAGCTGAGATACCTGTGTTGGCCGAACGGGCCACACTCCTTCGCGTTTCAATGGCCCTCATCTGCGAGAAGGTAAAATGCTGGCGGTGGCCGGGTGTGTTGCCCCACCAGCCGTCATTGGTGATCACGAAGATCAGATGGGCGCCGTTGCGGATATAGCCTGTAAGATATTCGCCGAAAACCGATTCGTAACAGATCACCGGGGCTACCTTTACTGTGTCGTCATACCTGCCAAAAACTGACCGTTCAGCCTGCGTACCCAGACTTCCGATGGTGCCGCCAAGGTTAACCGCCAGCCTCTCTATCGGCTTGAAAACACCGGGATAGGGCATCTTTTCCACGCCGGGCGTGAGCTTCGACTTGTGGTAATGTTCTATCACTCCGTTATCACTAATGCTGAAAGCGGTATTGTAAGCGTCGTAGTAAATATTTGTATCGGAGAACCTGCGGGCGGTCATAGTGATCTCGTCCCCTTCCACAAATTCATAGAATGTTGAAGCACCAATGATATACTGTATGCCCGGATGCTTTATAACGAAGGTCCGTAGTTTGCTGAGGCTTGGGGAGTTGTATTCAAAACCTATCCAGATCCTTTCCTGGATGGCCGATTCAGGGCTTACGATATAATCAACATTGGCATCCAGCTTCTTCAGGGCAAGGTTCAGGTTGGTATCCACCACATCGGTGGGCGGGATCTCAAACTGCTCGGAATAAGGGTCCATGTTGGGCTGTACCACCACCACATCAACAGGGGCGGGCTTTTCTTCGTAATTATTGAACATCCTCACCGAAACCAGTATCGGCAGGAGTATGATCAGCACTGCTGAAACCACGTTGCTCCAGGGGTTTATGACCTTCGAGAAAAAACCTTTAATCCCCAGGTAGATGAAAATGTTTGTTACAAGTATCCAGAGCGTTCCCCCGAAAACACCTGTGAACTCGTACCACTGGATCCATTTGATGTAAGCCGCAAAGCCATTTCCAAGTGTAAGCCACGGCCAGTTGCCGTCCCAGTTATGGTGGAAATATTCAAAAGTGATCCAGTAAAAGATAAGAATGAAGTACGACTGTCTCGACGACCGGTTGATCTTTGAGAAATGGTACACCTGGAACACGATCGACATGAAAATGGCATTAAGCAGGAAAGCCGCAATGGACCCTGCCTCAGTAGCATTCCAGATCCACCAGGTGGTAAGCACGTTCCACAGTAGAAAGCCGGGGTATGTGTAAAGAAATACCGCCATCCGTCCGAAATCCTGCTTGTTCTCCGAGATATAATCCTCAATGTACAGGAAAGGAACAATCCCTAAGAAAAGCAGCAGCGGAAACCCTCTTTCCGGCCAGCCAAGGCTGAGAATAACCCCTCCCAGCAACCCTATCAGGATAAGATGGTACTTTTTCAGCTTCACAAAGCCAAAAATAAGGGAAAAATGACACAAGGGGATGTTAAATTTATATAAAGTAGCTGGATGTTTCTCTTGTTTATTTACCCTCCCCCTGGCTTCGCCTTCCCCCTCCCTGCTGGCAGGGAGGGGGACTGAG
>CAZXWD010000052.1:0-6633 GCA_964644135.1 uncultured Bacteroidales bacterium
TTGCGTAAGACCGACCCCAGGTATTCCATTCAAAGGGAATTCAGCCTGAACCATCTTAAGGATGATACTCTTTTCAAGTATGTGGACATTCTTTATAAAGTGGTGCCTCCGATCCTTCTGGAACACGGAAAGGCCAAGAACCCCTGGCCAAATGTGGATGCCCAGTCGGGTATAATACAGTGGCATTACGGTGTAAAGGAATATGACTTTTACACTGTGCTGTTCGGTATCGGAAGATCAATAGGTATTGCTGCAAATGTTATCTGGGACCGGGCCTTGATGTACCCGCTTGAGCGACCAAAATCGCTGACCACTGAAATGCTTGAAAAAATTGCAGGCATCAAAAATCCTGAATAACAGTATGGTCATTCAGAAAGAAATATCCTTACCTTCTTTTACAAGAGGCTTTCACCTTATCACCGGGCATATTCTTGATGAGTTCCCAGAACTGCCTGACAAAGGCCTGGTGAATATTTTCATCCAGCACACCTCGGCCGGGCTTACCATTAATGAAAACGCCGACCCGAGTGTAAGGGACGATCTTGAGACCATATTCAACAGGATGGTCCCGGAGAACAACCCTGATTACATCCATACCACCGAAGGACCGGACGATATGCCTGCCCATGGGAAATCATCAATTACCGGATCATCGCTGACCATTCCCATTACAGGCGGGAGGTTAAACCTGGGTACCTGGCAGGGCGTCTATCTTTGCGAGTTCAGGAACAGGGGAGGGGGCAGAAAGATCGTTGTTACCGTTTACTCGTAACTTTAGGGAATTTAACAAAAAATGAACTCCCTTTTCCGGGGGCTGACTCAACCCAGACCTTTCCATCCATTGCATCCGTATATTTTTTAACTATTGCCAGACCAAGTCCTTCGGGCGGCTTGTGCTGATCCTGCATAGTCGTTTGACGCTCATAACTACTGAAAATTTCCCTGGCCTTGTCTTCCGGAAGGCCAGGGCCCTCATCATTCACCTCCAGCAGTATGCTCTGGCTCTTATCAGAAAGGTTGATATTAATTTTGCCTTCTGAAGGGGTCACTTTGAAGGCGTTTGATATTAGGTTATCCACTATCTGTGTGAAATAGACCTTGTTTAGCTCTGTTTCCGTTTTGTTAAGGTTGCTGGTAATTTCTATCCTCTTTTGGTCAAGGAGATAGCCGTAATTTTCAATCAACTCCTTGATTATAAGATCTGGCCTTATTTTCTGGTACTTGAGTTCGAACACCTTCGAGTCGATCGAATCAATATCAAGTTCCTCATTGACGAGGCTGTTGATGCGCCTCAGGGAATTTGAGATCACATCCAGGCTTTCTTTCCGGATCTCCGTCTCAGCATCGCCATCCTCTTCCTTGAGCATATCTATGAGGCACAGGCTGCTGGTAAGGGGGTTTTTGATCTGGTGAACGAGGATGCTTATGAGATGATTCTTTTCCTCATTCAGTTTTGTGAGATCGTAATTCTGCTGCTCAAGCTGCGCTTTCTGATCTTTGATAGATTGATTGCGTGCTTCTATCTGCTCTTTCTGTTTCTGGATTTTCAGGTAGGACCTGGAAAGCTTTTCTTCCAGTTCGTTCATCTCCCTCATCCTGCCGATCAAAACCTTTAAGACACCGCGGAGGATGTTCCTGTTCCCTTCGGCTATGCCATAAAAATCTGATTGAAATATTTTCAGTACCCTGCATTTTTTTTCAGCGGTTACCGTGGCTGATCTTTTTTCTTTGTCGATCAGGGCATATTCTCCAAAGACCTCCCCCTGGCCAAGCTTTGCAAGAACGTGGTTGCCATCGTGTATTCTAACGGTCCCTTCAACCAGGATATACAGGGCATCACCCTCATCCCCTTTTTGGAAAATCTTCTTTCCTTTAAGGATGTCCATCTCCCGGGAAGCCCCTGCGAGCCCGTAAAGTATTTTCTCATCGGCTTCACTAAAAATGTTGACCTTTTTGAGGATTTCAATCTTCTCTTCAATATTCATCTTGCTAATTGATTTCCAATTACAATCGGTGAACAAAGTTATTGAAATATGGATATTTTTTGCTATTCATCACTATTATCGAGATCGCTGATGATTTCTTCAGAATGGCTCATTACTTCGGGAAAAAAGGCAAAAAACTCTTTTTCGTATTCGATGTAATCCTTTTTAAGATCTTCAACGGCATGCTCCATTCCCGACCTGAATTTTATTCGGCGCGACATGCCCAGGAAAACCCTTTCCATCACGTCGAAATGCCGGTATCCTTCGAGCCAGTTCTGTGTGATCATAAAAGGAAGTATCCTTTTGGAGCGTGCCGGGAGCTTTCCGTAATTGTTTATCAGCATCTTATAAGCTTGCTGGACAAAAGTTTCCAGGGCTATGTCTGAATAATTGCTCCAATTACTGGCCAGGAAATGATCGTAATAGATATCAACGATAATACCTGAGAATTTCCTGTAGTTTGGTATCAGTCTGGTAATACTCGACTTCACCACCGGGTGCCGGTCAGTATAGGTATCTATGGCGCGATGAAGCCTGATCCCGTTCTGTATCCCGGGCGGATATTTAAGAAGGGCCCTGCCTTTCACTGCATCGGCAATGAAATTACCGAATCGGAGTTCCTCATCTTCCCCTGAGAGATACAGATGTGCAAGGAAATTCATTAAGGTTTAACGGGTTTGAAGGTTAAAAATTTCATATTACCAAAGGTCGTTAAAAACCTTTAATAATATTGTGATATAGGGGCTTCATAAATGGTTTGGTATTAGTTAAAATTCACTACTTTTGCTTTAATACCAATTGTTTTATTGAACCATAGATATAAATGCAAAACCTATTATTATTGGGAGATGAAGCGATAGCCCAGGGAGCTATTGATGCAGGGCTTTCAGGGATTTTTGCTTATCCCGGAACGCCATCAACAGAAATTACTGAATATGTAGAAAGGTCGGAAGAAGCTAAGGGCGGTGAAGTTATTGCCAGGTGGGCGGCCAACGAAAAAACAGCCATGGAAGCTGCAATGGGCATGGCTTATACCGGCAAGAGGGCAATGGTATGCATGAAGCATGTGGGGCTCAATGTTGCGGCAGATGCTTTTATCAATGCAGCTATTACCGGGACTAATGGTGGGCTCATAGTCGTTGCTGCGGATGACCCTTCCATGCATTCTTCACAGAATGAGCAGGACTCACGCTTTTACGGGAAGTTTGCCATGATACCGGTACTCGAGCCAAATGATCAGCAGCAGGCATACGATATGGTGAGGTATGGTTACGAGATATCTGAAAAATACGGTATTCCCGTATTGATGAGGATCACAACACGCCTGGCACATTCAAGGTCGGGCGTTAAAACCCAACCTAAACTACCGCAGAAAGAGATAAGCCTGCCCGGCAACCCTAAGCAGTACATCCTTCTTCCTGTTAATGCCCGCCGCCAGTACAAGCAACTTCTTAAGAACCAGGTCCTGTTCGAGCAGGCCGCTGAAGAATCACCATTCAATGAATATTTTGAAGGGCAGGATAAGTCGGTTGGTGTTATAGCTTCAGGAATAGCTCATAATTACCTGATGGAGAACTATCAGAATGGAAGCTTCATGCATCCTTTGCTCAAGATAGGGCAGTATCCCTTGCCTGAAAACATGATCAGGAAGATATATGATGAATGTGATGAGCTTATATTGCTGGAAGAGGGTTATCCTTTCATTGAAGAACAATTGAGGGGGCTGCTGAACAACGGCAAAAGGATCAGGGGACGTCTCGACGGTACGGTGCCCCGTGACGGCGAGTTGAACACAAATATTGTGGCCCGCGCCATGGGGCTGGATGATACGCAGGGCATGCCGGTACCCGACCTGGTAACGGCCAGGCCTCCTTCTCTTTGCAAAGGCTGTCCTCACATATATTCCTATAATGCCCTTAACGAGGCACTGGAAAGGCATTCAAAAGGCAGGGTGTTCTCAGATATTGGATGTTATACCCTCGGGGCACTCGAGCCTTTCAATGCCATAAACACCTGTGTCGACATGGGTGCTTCGATAACAATGGCCAAAGGGGCTGCCGATGCAGGTTTCCTTCCGGCAGTGGCTGTAATAGGGGATTCCACCTTCACCCATTCGGGAATGACGGGGCTGCTGGATGCTGTTAACGACAATACACCCCTTACTGTGGTTATCCTCGATAATGCAACAACAGCTATGACCGGCGGGCAGCAATCGGCTGCAACAGGAAAGCTTGAGGCCATATGTGAGGCCCTCGGCGTTGAAAAGGAACATATCAAAGTGATGAACCCAACACCCAAACTCCACGAGGAGAACCTTGCAATAATGAAGGAAGAGATCGAATATAAAGGCGTTTCGGTCATCATTCCGAGGCGTGAATGCTTACAAACAGTGGCCAGAAGGATAAGAGAGGAGAAAAGAAAGAAACAACAGGAAATGATGAAAAAATAGGCTGGTTTGTACCCGGCTTTTATGGAACAGACATAAAAACAGATCAGATGAAAAAAGATATTGTCCTGGCAGGAGTAGGAGGCCAGGGAATTTTGTCGATAGCGGCCATTATAGGAACGGCAGCGATCAAGGCAGGAATGTATCTCAAGCAGGCTGAGGTCCACGGAATGAGCCAGAGGGGAGGGGACGTCCAGTCGAACCTCAGGATTTCAGAAAAACCGATCCATTCTGACCTGATACCGCTGGGAGGCGCCGACCTGATCATATCAATAGAACCAATGGAAGGGCTCAGGTACCTTCCCTTGCTTTCTGATAAAGGGTGGCTCATAACCAATACAAAACCCCATGTTAACATTCCGAATTACCCCGATATAGAAGATGTGATGGCTGAAGTGGAAAAAGTTGGCAATCACATTGCCGTCGATGCTGACGTAATCGCAAAAGAAGTTGCAAATTCCAAAGCAGCTAATATTGTCATCCTTGGTGCGGCTTCACCTTACCTTGGCTTTACAGAGGAACAACTCGCTGCAGCCATTGAGAGCATATTCGGGAACAAAGGCGCCGAAGTGGTGGAAAGCAACCTTAAGGCGCTCAGGGCCGGAAGGGATTTTGCCCTGAGCACTGCCTGACCGTTTAGGGTATTCTTTTGTTCACCGGCAATCATACCGGAATTTTTCCGTTCAATTCTATCTGTTGATAAAGACAGCAAATTAATACCTGCCGGATAAAATGCATGTATTAATTTTGATGCTTCAAAAATGATGAACAGAAGGCTTCTAATCATTGGCATATTTGTGGCGGCAGCTATAATTCTGGCTGTAATTCTGGTACGGACCGCATCTTCACGGAAAGGCGGCTCACCAGGCGCTGTAAATGCTTCTGAAGCCTACGAGCCCATGATGTTGTATGGAATTAACGTTGATACATTATTTTTTGAACGCGCCAGGGTGAGGAAAAACCAGTTCCTGAGTGATATATTGCTGAAATACAATGTTAGCTATTCTGTGATCGACAGGCTTGCAAGGGATTGCAGGGATGTTTTTGATGTCCGGAGGATCAGGTCAGGGTACCCCTACACCATAATCACTACGAATGATTCGCTGGCTGAGCCTCTCTATTTTGTATATGAAGAAACGCCCACTTCTTACGTTGTTTTTACCTTGAAAGACACTATTTATGCTTTCAGGGGCGAAAAGCCGGTGAATGTGGAAATGAGGCAGGCTATGGGAGTCATTAATTCCTCACTTTGGGAAACAATGATAGAAAACGGTACTGACCCGAACCTTGCCAATGAATTGTCAGAGGTTTTTGCCTGGACCATTGATTTTTTCGGACTGCGAAAGGGGGATTATTACAAGGTTTACTACGAGGAGCTAATAGTTGAGGGAGTGTCGATCGGCCTTGGCAAGATCAGGGCAGCGCTTATCAACCATATGGGTAACGATCATTACAGCTTCTATTTTGAAGGAGGTGAGCAGGCCGACCATTTTGATGAAGAGGGGGGGAGCATGAGAAGGACTTTCCTGAAAGCGCCACTGAGATTCAAACGGATCAGCTCGAAATTTTCCTACAGCCGTTACCACCCGATCCTGAAGATCAGGAGACCGCATACCGGAATAGACTACGCAGCAAGTGAAGGAACTCCTGTTTATTCCGTTGGAGAAGGAATTGTGATCGAGAAGGGCTGGGACCACAAGGGAGGCGGCAATTATATCAAGATCCGGCACAATGGCACTTATACCACCCTTTATATGCACCTTAAAGGTTTTGCCAAAGGACTGAGGACAGGCTTGAAGGTAAAACAGGGAGACTTGATCGGATATGTTGGAAGCACAGGGCTGTCAACAGGTCCTCATCTCGATTTCAGGTTTTACCGTAACGGCAAACCTGTTGATCCATTAAAGGTAGAATCACCTCCCGCCGAGCCTGTCGATACGGCATATGTTGATCAGTTTTATTATCTCCGCGACAGCCTGAAGGCCATTATCGATTCCATTCCTGTTCAAAACATCTAGTCATCCGATGAATATGTTGGAAAAGATTGAATCAGCTGCAGTCTTCTAGTATGTTTGATAGTTATTCATCGGATGACTAAAGAATGAAGAGTGTAGAATAACAGAGATGTCCCGTCTTTTAAACCGGAAAGTCATCCGATGAATATGTTGGAAAAGATTGAATCAGCTGCAGTCTTCTAGTATG
>CAZXWD010000052.1:6733-21706 GCA_964644135.1 uncultured Bacteroidales bacterium
AGTCATCCGATGAATATGTTGGAAAAGATTGAATCAGCTGCAGTCTTCTAGTATGTTTGATAGTTATTCATCGGATGACTAAAGAATGAAGAGTGCAGAATAACAGAGATGTCCCGTCTTTTAAACCAGAAAGTCATCCGATGAAAATAAAAAGCCCGCCGAAGATCGACGGGCTTTCAAACAGCGTGTTATTCAAATAGCTATTCTCCTATTGATCCCACCAAACACGATCCATAATGGTAACACCTGAGGGTACGTTACCATTATAGGTAAGTTCGTCAGTAGAATAGGGAAATCTTCTTGGAAAATCATTTTCAAATCCATTCGGGTTAGGAGGAATATCCATTATGTTGTCGGTCCTCCTGAAATCGTTATAGACTTCTGATTGGTAGCAGAGCGAAATGTATTTCTGTGCGATTATCTCTTTCAAAAGATCTTCACCTGAAAGTGTGCTGAGCCACTGCTGCTCGTATCCGTCTATATAGTCCTGGTTGAATACGCCGTACTTATTGAGAGATTCTTCGAGGGCCATGAGCAGCGTTTCTTTAACAGTTGCTTCATCAACACCTGTTTCATACTGGCATTCGGCCTTTATAAGGAGCATCTCCATATAAGTGGCAAAATAGGTAGGTGCGGATGCACCTGCGATAGCCGGTCCGGGTTCTGAGGCATCGGCATTGCCGCTGCCTGCTGCAGAACCGGTGTATTCACCGTTTCCATCGGGAGCGACGAATACCGCGAGCCTGGGATCCTGGCGTGCTTTCAGCATTTCGACGAAGTATTCACCCATCCTTACGTCTCCCCTGTCGCGCATGAATTGGTAGAGGGGGTTGGCTTCGGTGTTTGCAGAACCATAATTGAACTGCATGTCTTCGTCGGCCGACTGGATTGCATTGTCAAGATAACCCATAGCATCTGAATAAGCGGTGCCTGGGTTTACCTTCGATAGGTGCAGTGCAGCCTTGGCCATGTAGGCATAACCAGCCTTGATCCACATTTCAGTATCACCTCCGTACAAGAAGTCGCCATCGAGAGGTGTCGGACTTTCATCGGTCTGACCCAATTCATTGACACCTTCTTCGAGGAGTGTCATGATGGTTTGATAGATCTGCTGTTGCGGCTCATAAGCCGGGGCGATGTTTTCCTTGCCCTGGAAAGCTTCTGTATAAGGGATATCACCCCATACATCGGTTGTCTGCATAAGTGCAACTGCCATCATTATCTTGCCTGCCCCACTGAAGTGGAGGGCAACAGGGTCTGAGGCATTTGCCTGGTCGATGAGTGTTTTGATGTCCATCATCGAACCTGCATAATTGGAATTCCAAAGGTTGTTCACATCACTTGAACGGAGCTGGTAGTTTGCTTCTGCAAGCGACTGCCTGATCACTCCGTCGAGCTGCTGCATCCAGATGGCCTGTGTGCGGACCAGATCGTTACCTCCAACAGCATTGAAGGCCATACGGGCCTGGATTGCAGGCATGAGCGTAGCCAGTGAAACTTCTGCGGGGTTATCCGGGTCGATGTTTATTTCCGGATCGATCCATTTTTCGCATGAACCCAGCAAAAGTACTGTCAGGATAAGGATTCCTGTATATTTAATGAATCTTTTCATAATCTTCATTGTTTTTTAATTATTCAAATACTATTGCTTAAAATCCTGCCCTTAGTCCTACAATATAACTTTTCGTACCAGGCATGTTGAAGTAATCCATACCCTGGGCATTGCTGTTGCCAAGCAGGTTGGTTTCGGGGTCAACACCTGTGTAATCGGTAAAGAGCAGGAGGTTCTTTCCGGTGAAATAGATTGACAGGTTCTTGAAGAAGCCGTTTTCTCCAATTACACCTGATCCGAATTCGTAGGAAAGGGTGAGCTCACGCAGCCTGAACCAGCTTGTTTCCTCGATGAACTGGACAGTAGGTCCTGTAAAGCCGCTACCTTCACCCAGGAGGTGCCAGTTAACGTCTCTGACAACTTCTATGTCGTTGGCCTCACCTGTTGATTCCTTAACACCTTCAAATACATAAAGGTCTTCAGGATTCCTCCATACCTGGTCGCCGTGCGTACCGAAGTAGTACATGGCTCCCTTGGTACCGTTCCACATCTGGCCGCCGCTCTTCCAGTCGAAGAGGAAGCTCAGCATAAGGCCCTTAAAGCGGAATGTGTTGGTGATACCCATGGTGAAATCAGGATCAACCTTACCGAGTGAAACCATCCTTTCATAGTCGCCCATCGGGAAACCATAACCTGAACTTTCCGGGTCGTCGTTGATCAGCACGTTGCCGTTGTCATCCCTGATCCAGTCGAAACCATAGATGCTCCTGTAAGGTTCACCTGCAACGGCGCGGATCTGCGGGTCAACAAAACCGCCGAGGAACACATCTTCGATGTTTTCGGCAAGTTTATCAACGGTATTATCGATACTGGTGAAGTTCACCATGATGTCCCAGGAGAAGTCCTGAGTCTTGACAGGAGTTCCGTAAGCTACAATTTCCCATCCCTTGTTGGTCATTTCGGCAGCATTCAGGAAAAGGTCTGTAAAACCGCTGGATGCAGCAATGGCAACCGGGAGAAGGATATCTTCTGTATTGGTGTTGAAATAGGAAACATCAATACCCAGCCTGTTGTTGAAGAACTTCAGTTCAGCACCTACTTCAAAAATGGTTGAGGTTTCAGGCAGGAGGTCAGCGTTACCCTGCAGGTCGCTGAGGGTAAAACCGGCTTTCCCGAGAAGCGGGAATTCGAGACCAAGTGGAAGGACCCAACCGTCGCTCGGATATGCCTGGGTGAAATAAGTTGCAGTATTGTAGGGGTCAGTGTCGTTGGCAGTTTGGGCCCACGAAGCACGGATCTTACCAAAGCCAAGAACCGGATTATCCTTAAGTCCCGGCAGCTCTGTAAATACGAAGCTGGCATTGACCGAAGGATAGAAGAACGAATTGTTCTGTTCAGGCAATGTGGTCGACCAGTCGTTACGTCCTGTCACATTCAGGAAAAGCATGCTTTTGAAGTCAAGCCCCAGGTCGAAGAACAAGCCCGCCCTTCTTATCCTAGAGGTTGCTTCCCCGGCCGAGATGGTCGAAGTGTTGCTCAGGTTATAGAAGTTTGGTAGTTCCAGCCCATTGGCAGTAGCAAATGTACGTGAACCATATTGTTCATATATATTGTTACCAAGTGTAAGGTTGAGCCTGAAGTCTTCTGACAGCTCCCTGTTGAAATTGATCAGAAGGTCGGAGTTGAAGTCCCTGCTCTGGAACTGGTCAACATAAACCTGCCCGGTTGGAAACGCCCTTGATCCGATAGAAAAGCGATCCTTTGCAAGACGGCTGTACATATCGGTACCGACACGCCATGTGACGGAGATCCAGTCTGTTGGCAGGTAGTTAAATGCTACGTTACCAATCATGCGTTTCACTTTATCCTGGTACAGGTTTTCGTTCACTGTCCAGTAAGGGTTGTCGTATCCGCCGCCCGAACGATAGTTCCTCTGGCTGCCATCGGCAAATTTCCATCCGGCTGAGTTGTCGAATGTAGGAGGAGTCCGCAACAGTCCGAGCATTACACCCGAAACGTTGGAACCCTGCTGAATCCTGTCGCCGCCGGATTCAATGTAGTTTGCCTGGCCCGAAACCGTGATCTTCTTTGAGATCTTTGTTTCGCCTTTGATCAGGGCTGTAAGCCTCTGGAAATTGTTGTTGGGAATGATACCGTTCTGGTTCATGTATGATGCCGAGGCATAGAAGTTAGAAATATCACTTCCGCCTGAGAAGCTGATATTCGTGTTGGATGTAACACCGGTGCGGAAGAAATCATAATGATCGTAGGTGTTGACTTCTCCAAGCTCAGGATTGTAGTAAGGTGAATTTTTGCTGACAAGTGCACCATCCACATCGAATCCGGGATTGGCCCATACTTCCGGGTCTTTTGAATAACCCATGGTGTCAACCCATGGCCCCCAGGATAAGGCATTACCGGAACCCCAGCTTCCAAACCCCTGTGCATATTGTTTTTGCAGGTCGGGTCTCTGGCTGATCTGGTCGAACCCTACCGACTGGGAGAAGTTCACATTGACCTTCTTGCCCGTTGTGGATTTACCTCTTTTTGTGGTAATGATGATGGCACCGTTGGTGGCCCTCAAACCATAAAGTGCTGTTGCGGCCCCACCCTTAAGTACTGATACCGATTCGATATCTTCAGGGTTAAGGTCGATGGCACGGTTTGAACGGGCAACACCGCCAACGTCATCATTAAAACCATCGTTGGCCACACTGGTCGAGTTGTCGATGGGCACACCGTCAACTACAAAGAGTGGCTGGTTGTTACCGATAATGGATGTGGCGCCACGGATTTGAACGTAAGTTCCGGCCCCTGCGGCACCTGATGAATTGGTAACCTGAACACCGGCCACACGGCCGTTAAGTGAATTGATCAACTGGGCGTTCTGACCTCTGCTGAGCTCTTCGCCACCCACGTCCTGAACGGAATAACCCAGGGCTTTTTTCTCCCTGGAAATACCGATCGCCGTAACCACCACTTCGTCCAAACCTAGTACGTCCGGCTCAAGGGCTACGTCGATAACAGTTCTCCCGTCAATAGCAACCTCTTTCGAGATCATACCAACGAAAGAGAAAATCAACTCGTTATACCCCTCAGGTACTTGCAGCATGAACTTTCCATCAACGTCTGTAACCGTTCCAACGGTAGTCCCCTGGACAACAACAGACACTCCGGGAAGTTTTGTACCATCAGAGGCGTCAGTGACTGTACCCCTGACTTCCAGCTGCGCAAATGCAGCTTGCATTCCAGCGAAAATCAAGAATGCAAGGAGGATCGTAAATTTTCTCATAGAACAAATTTTTTGTTAATAACTAAATGAATTTCGCTTCTTAATGCAATAATAAAATAAAATCTCATTTATAGCAAGATTATCTTAACATTTAATTAACACAATGTTAACAGGTGTTCCAGTATAAGTTATTAGGAGTCAGAAACTTTATGAGTGGGAAGAGGGTGAATTCCCGGTTTTAGAGGAAAGTAATTTAGAATGAGTTCCAATTAGCCTTACGGGAATAAGGAATAAAAGGCAAAGCAGCAGTACAATTGCAGAGGTGTACCAGTCGGGTTCAGGTCTGATGAGGAAATAGATGATCATCAATATATTACCGGCATAGAAAAGATAGGCCCCGCCCATCCTTGCACGCATTAAAAGAATCACGCCTGCAATTACCAGTATCAGCACACCGGCGCCTGTTACATTTATTATAAGGTACTCATGACCTGTTTCAAGATAGGGAATGTGAAAACCTGTATCAGGGTTGCCTATCCATTTTGAATAGATGAGCAGTGTAACTGCAAAGAAGAGGTTCAGGCCATAAAAGACCAGGCTGAAGATGTACAACAGCCTGATCCCGTAAGAAGTTATTTTTTTCCTGATTAGTTTTCTGTCCATCAGATAGGTAAAGCTGAGGACCAAAGGTAATAAATAAGGTTTTGGCCTAACCGAGGCTGCCGGTTACTTTTTCCACCTCCTCGAGCACCTCGCAGCTTTTAACAAGCTCTTTCATCTTGTTGTGATCGGGGTAGAGCGGCCTGTCGACATCGAGAAAATCTACATATTTCCTCACTATTTCATGTGCTTTTGTCACACCCCTGCCAAATTTGTAGTCCCTGAAATCAAGCGCCTGGGCCGCGGCCATCATTTCTATGCCCAGTACCCCGTAGGCGTTGTCAAGTATCTGGAAATTTTTCAGGGCCACGTTCATACCCATTGATACAAAATCTTCCTGGTCGGCTGCTGCGGGTATCGACTGAATGGAGGCCGGCGCCGAAAGGATACGTTGCTCCACTATCTGCATGTCGGCCGTGTACTGGCTTAACATAAGGCCTGAAAACATTCCTGCGCCTTTTGTAAGGAATGCGGGCAGGCCCACGCTCAGTGCAGGGTTGTTAAGGCGGTTCATCCGGCGTTCAGAAAGTACACTGATCATTGTAACGGCTGCCCCGGCCATGTCCATGGGCAAGGCCACCGGGGTGCCCTGGAAGTTAGCGCCAGAAATCTGCAGGTCTTCATCAGGGAAGAACACAGGGTTGTCGCCTACACCGTTGAGCTCGATCTCAACCTGCGACCTGGCCCATTTCAGCGAATCATGTGCTGAGCCTATCACTTGTGGGGTCGACCTCATTGAATAGGCATCCTGTACCTTGCATTTGATCCTTCCTTCTTTCAGGTCGCCTCCCTCAATGAGCTTGTTAATGGCACCGGCGCTTCTTATGGCTCCGGGAAATCCCCTTGCCTCATGAAGTTTTGAAGTGTAGGGCTTCATGTTTGCCTTCAATGCCTCTAGCGACATGGCAGCGGTAATTTCCGCCTGCTTGAGCCACCGCTCAGTGTCATAAATGAAAATGGCGCTCATGGCAGTGAGCACATTAGAGCCATTGATAACGGCAAGCCCGTCCCTGGCCTGAAGACCGGGAACTTCAATGCCGGCTTTTTCGAATGCAGCAGCGCCCTCGTACAGTTTACCTTTGAAATAAGCTTTTCCTTCACCAAGCATTAACAATGCGATCTGTGACATCGGTGCGAGGTCGCCGCAGGCGCCCACCGAACCCTTCTGACAAACCCAGGGTGTTACTCCTTTATTCAGCATCTCCACCAGTGTTTGTGTGATCTCAAGCCTGACGCCTGAATTGCCATGGGCGTGTACGTTTATCCTGCCGAGCATGGCCCCTCTTACCCATTCTTCTGGCATGGGGTCGCCTATCCCTGCGGCATGGTTATATATAAGGTATTTCTGAAAGTCCTTTACCTGTTCATCGGTGAGCACTACTTCTGAAAACTCTCCGATTCCTGTGTTCACGCCGTACATGATCTCGTGTGCCTCTATCTTTCTCTCGAGCATTGCACGGCATTTATTGATACGGTCTATGGCTTCCGGATGGAGTTCAACCTTTTCGCCGTGGCGGGCCACGTTAACAACATCTTCAATGGTAAGTCCTGAGCCTTTAACTATATATGTCATGGTAATTAAAAATTAACAATTAATAATGAATAATTAATAATGAATAATGAGTAATAAATTGATATTTAGAGGTATAAAGTTACACCAGAATTCTTAGATCTGATATCTTATATCGAACAGGGCTGTTCTGTTGATCTTTATCTTGAAGCTGAGTTGCCAGTTCCACATAATAATAACCCGAATCAGTTTGGAGGTGTAAAGATATGAAAAAGGATTTTGTTGTGAATAAATTAACAGTTATTTTTGCATGTTCCGATCTGAAAATCTATGGACAAAAATATCGACACACCGGAAAAACTGCACGACTTCCTTCGGGAAACAGATGCTGTGCTGGTATATTTTTACAGCGATAACTGCACACCGTGCATTCAATTGAGACCAAAGGTGAGTGAACTTATCGAATATGATTTTCCTGAAATGAAATTGCTGCTGATAAATGCGGAAGAGTACCGCGATATCGCTGCCACATACATGGCATTTTCATATCCGGTACTTATTCTCTTCTTCGAAGGAAAAGAATTCAGCCGTTTCAGCAAGCATGTATCCCTGGCCGAGCTGAAGTCGACAATTGGCAGGGTTTACGGCATTTATTACGGCTGATGGATCAGCTTTTCGAGGATGAATTCCGAAAGGTCATCTGACTTCACTTTATCCTGCTCGCCCGTTTGCATGTTCTTCACCGTGAGAAATCCTTTTTTTATTTCCTCACTTCCGGCCATTACCACAAAGGGGATGTTTTTCTGATCGGCATATTTCATTTGTTTTTTGAGCTTGGCAGATTCGGGGTAAAGCTCTGCTTTCACCCCCTTCAAACGAAGGTTCGCTGATTTCTGAAGCGCAAATTTTTCCTCTTCGTCGCCGAAATTGATCAGCAGCACTTCTGTTGAAACTGCAGAACCTTCAGGAAAGAGCCCTAGGTTGTTCATCACGTCATAAATGCGGTCGGCGCCGAAAGAGATGCCCACCCCTGATACATCCGGAAGGCCGAAGATCCCGGTGAGGTCATCATACCTGCCGCCACCGCAGATGCTGCCGATCTTCATATCGCTGGCATTCACCTCTATGATGCTGCCGGTGTAATAGTTGAGTCCCCTGGCAAGTGTCAGGTCAAGCTCACACAATCCCTCTTTTCCGAGCTCCTTCAGGTACCGGTGGATGGCAAGGAATTCCTCAACGCCCTTCATTCCCGTATCCGAGCTTTTCAGTTTTTCTGAAAGGAATTCCAGCCTCTGTTCAAGGTCACCTTTAAATTCAAGGAATGGCTTCAGCTTTTCAATGCCTTCGGGAGAAATGCCCTTTTCTTTCAATTCCTTGATCACGCCGTCGGCACCTATCTTGTCGAGCTTGTCGATAGCCACAGTAATGTCAGTGAACTTCCCGGATTCGCCCATGTATTCGGCTATGCCGCTCAGTATCTTGCGGTTGTTGAGCCTGATGTTTACATTTATGTTGAGCCTCTTGAATACCTCTTCTATAATGAGGATGAGTTCAACTTCATTGAGGATCGAATCGCTGCCTATCACGTCCACATCGCACTGGTAAAATTCGCGGTACCTTCCTTTCTGCGGTTTGTCAGCCCTCCACACAGGCTGTACCTGGTACCTTTTGAACGGAAAGGTTATATCGTTCCTGTTCTGTACCACAAAGCGTGCAAAAGGTACGGTAAGGTCATACCTGAGCCCCTTTTCGCTTATGCTTCCGGTGACCTCGTTCAGTTTCTTTTCCCCGAAGTCCTTTTCCTTTACTTTGCTTAGATAGTCGCCCGAATTGAGTATCTTGAAAAGCAGGCGGTCGCCCTCCTCGCCATATTTTCCAAGCAAGGTGGTGAGGTTTTCCATTGCGGGGGTCTCTATGGGCATATATCCATAGATCTCGAAAACTTCCCTGATGGTATTGAATATGAAGTTCCTGCGGTACATTTCAGCAGGAGTGAAATCCCTTGTCCCTTTCGGTATCGATGGTTTTGTTTTGATCATTTTTTTCGCTGTTGGCTGTTAGCTGCTGGCTGATAGCTCTTTTGGCCCTCCCCGAAGAGAAGGTTACGAGTTTGCAAAGTTAAGATAAGTTATTGTTTTGGTTGATATTGAGAATGGACGTTACATATTCAACCGGCATTGGTGGTTACTATTGCTGCCTGCTGCTTGCAACACTCTGTATTTCGGTTAACTTTGCCTGATATTTATGAGGATACTTCAGCTTGCCAACAAGATGCCCTATCCGCCGAAAGACGGCGGATCCATAGCTACCTTCAGCCTTACCTGTGCTTTCAGGGACCTTGGGCACGATGTTACCTTGCTGGCAATGAACACCTCAAAGCATTATTTTCCGCCTGATGAGATCCCTGCCGAAACGACCAGAGGGATCAGGGTGCTGACAGAATACCTGGATACAAGGATCAAACCGGTTGATCTCATCCTTAATTTCCTTTTCAAAAAATTCCCGTATAACGCGCAGCGGTTCGTTAGCCGGAAATACGAGGAAAGGCTGTCTGCACTTCTCAGTGATGAAACTTTTGATGTCGTCCAGCTTGAGGGACTTTATCTCGCCCCTTATATAAAAACCGTAAGGAAATACAGCCAGGCCCCTGTTGCTATGCGGGCTCATAATGTTGAGCATGAAATATGGGAAAGGACCGTTAAGCAGCAGTCGGGACTTAAAAACCTGTATCTGAAGAATCTCGCAAAGCGGATAAAGAAGATGGAGCTTCACTATCTTAATGAACCGGATATGGTTGTCCCGATCACCGAACGCGATGCCCGGAGGTTCAAAGAACTGGGCTGTGCCCTTCCAATGAAGGTTATCCCTACTGGTATCGATTCCTCGAAACTGGTCCCGGCCCCGGAAAATGTGGAATTCCCTTCAGTGTTCCATATTGGCGCCCTCGACTGGATGCCGAATCAGGAAGGTCTGCTGTGGTTCCTGAGGGAGGTATGGCCGGTGGTTTTCAGGCAAAACCCGGGTACAACTTTTTACATTGCCGGAAGGAACGCACCACAGTTCATTTCCCAGATCGACCAGCCGGGTGTGGTATTTTTGGGAGAAGTGGAAGATGCTTACTCTTTCATGAATGAAAAGGCAATAATGGTGGTCCCTTTGCTTTCGGGCAGCGGGATGCGCATAAAGATCATCGAGGGCATGGCGCTGGGCAAGGCCATAATCAGCACTTCGATCGGCGCCGAAGGCATACCTGTAACTTCCGGGGAAAATATCATCATTGCCAATGATAAGGGTCAATTTGTGGATGAACTCAATGGTTTGCTAAAAGAAGAGAAGCAATGTGCTGAAATGGGGAAGAAGGCAGTTTTATTTATTAAGAAAAACTTTGATAATTTAGCCATCGCATCTTCTTTGCTCAAATTCTATCAAGATCAGACCGGATGATAATAGAGATCTTATTCTGGCTTTCAGTACTGCTGCTCTTTCACACCTATATAATATATCCTGTTATTTTGAGTGTTCTTTCAGGAACAGGTAAGAAAGACAGAATTACCTATTCCGGGGACGACGACCTTCCTGTGGTCTCGGTCATCATTTCAGCTTTCAATGAAGAGGATGTTATCGCCGGGAAGATCGAAAGTATTTACGATACCGGCTACCCGCACGATAAATTGGAGGTGCTAGTAGGATCAGATGCATCCGACGACCGCACCGTAGAGATACTCAATGAGCTTGCCAGGTCACATTCCTCTTTAAAGGTTTTCGATTTCGAAGAAAGAAGGGGCAAGGGCAATGTGGTGAACGACCTGGTTGAGAATGCAAGCGGTTCGATCCTCGTGCTCACAGATGCAAATGTGATGTTCGACAAGGATACCCTGTTCAGGATGATCAGGCATTTCAAGGATGAAAGGATCGGGCTTGTGGATACCAATATGGTGAACAGAGGAATGACTGATGAAGGTATTTCTTACCAGGAAAAGGCCTATATCTCGAGGGAAGTAAAGATCAAGAACAACGAAGGCCGGCTCTGGGGCGCCATGATGGGCCCCTTCGGAGGTTGTTATGCCATCAGGAAGGAAGACTTCCCGGGTGTGCCCCCCAATTTCCTTGTCGACGATTTCTACATCAATATGAAGATCTTCGAAAAAGGGAAACTGGCTGTGAACGATATCGATGCCCGGGTTTACGAAGACCTGCCCGATAAGCTTTCGGTGGAATTCAGGAGAAAGGTCAGGATCGGTACCGGAAACTGGCAAAACCTCAGGACCTTCAGAAAACTGCTTTTTTCCTCCAGGTATGGTTTCGCTTTCTGGTCGCACAAAGTGATCAGGTGGATAGGCCCCTTTCTTATGATCATAGCGCTTGTCACGAATGTATTCCTGCTTTTCAGGAACGATTTCTATTACATTCCGCTAGCTTTTCAATTACTGTTGATGCTGATCCCTTTCCTTGATGCACTCCTTAAAAAGATGAAGATACACGTGAGGCCTTTCAGGCTGGTAACCCATTTCTATTTCATGAATATCGCCCTGCTGGTGGGATGTTTCAGGTCGTTGGGAACCATCAGCTCGGGAGTGTGGGAACGGACTTCCAGGGATTAATCGCCCTCGCTCTCACCCGGATACTTTTTCTTTCTGAATACCTTTGGTAATTTGATCCTGTCAAATACCTTGCTCCAGATCTCACGGTCCATGATAGGCGCATCAGTAGTAGCCTTGTAGGTAAGATAGATGCCCATGGGAAGTAATACTATTGAGGATAGCCACATGCCGAAAGGCACGTCCATGGCACCCTGTTTGGCCGATTTTTCACCTATCATCGAAATAATGTGGTACAAAACGAAGAACAGCACCGAAACTACAACAGGAAGCCCGAGGCCGCCTTTTCTTATTATAGCCCCCAGCGGCGCTCCAATAAAGAAGAGGATCAGGCACGCAAATGAGAGCGTGAATTTCTGGTGCCACACAACCTTATGCTTGTTGATGTACAATTGTTTGTCTTCGTATTCATTCAGGTAGAAGCCTATCGTTTTTCTGAGATTTCTGGCCGAACCAAGCGCATTGCCTATTATCCTGTTCTTTCCGCTTGTCTCGAAATCGGGGAGGACCTCATTCGACACTTTCAGGGTGTCGTAACCTTCCCCGGCATTGAACTGGGCAAGGTAAAAGTTAAAATTCCTGATAAAATTCTCGGCGAGGTTCGTTTTTCTTTCTTCCAGCGCCTTCTGTAGAGAATCGATCGAGAAGTTCAGTTGATCAATGTTCAGCATCTGGTAGTTGTTCTTGAAGAGTTCCTCATCAGTCCTCTTAAGGCTGAACTCCGACAGGTCGAAGATCCTGACCTGCTCCCTGAACTCTGTGCGCTGGAATGGCCTTTTGGTGCGGTAGTCCTTCTGGTCGGTCTGGTCTTCGTAATTAAACCCGTTATAAAGAGAGAAGATAAGGTACTGGCCATCGGCAGTGGGTTCCATCAGGCCCGAATCGGCAACAGTAATATTGGTATTGCCCCTTTTGCCGGTATGGTCCCAGATCTTGACATCGTATATGGTCTTGCCGTCGCTGTCTTTCCGGCCTACCTTGATCACGAAATTGTCCATGTCGTTGTAAAAAACGCCTTCCTTTATGTTCACTGCAAGTTTCTTTTTTCTTACGTCGTAGAGCAGCGATTTGAATTTCAAGTTGGTGACCGGCAGTATGTTATTTGAAAAGTAGAAGGCGAAAAGGCTCAGGATGAACGACATGATGACCAGCGGCTTCATTATTTTCCGCAGCGACACCCCTGCCGATTTCATGGCAACCAGCTCATAATGCTCACCCAGGTTCCCGAAGCACATGATGGAGGAGAGCAATATTGCGAGGGGAAGTGCCAGCGGAACAAAGGTAGAGGAGGCATAGAACAACAACTCCGCTATAACATACCATTCGAGGCCCTTCCCCACCAGGTCGTCGATGTATTTCCACAGGAACTGCATGAGAAGGATGAACATGGCGATAAAGAACGTCATGATGAGCGGTCCGATATACGATTTTGTCACCAGCCAGTAGATCCTTTTCATGGTAAGGCAAAGTTAGTTGAATATTTAACGCACTGGCAGCGGGAAATTGTCTGCGGAAGAGAATTAGTAGGCAGTCAGGTCAGTCGTCAGTTGGCAGTAAATCTTTACATCGTTACATGTATAGGGGTACTGGGTGTCGGGTGCTGGGAAATTGAAAATTGATGGCTGACAGTCGACAATCTTGACAGGGATCCCTGCCTTCACTTTGCTTCGCTGACAGAATTAGGCAGATTGCAAGATTGAGCAAGCTACGCAAAGCTTTGCAGGGATGACAGTGGTTTTGTATGATAATGAAAAGCGGCGCGGCACGCCTTGTTTGATTTTTAATGTGTGCCGCGCCGCTTTTTTCTTTACCTGATTTAATTGTCATCCCGAGTAGCCTGAGCTTTTATGCTGAAAACTTCAACCCCGGGTATTTTGCAGCGAAGGCGTAGTGAGGGATCTGCCGGCTTTCCGGGAAATGATTTCCTGAAGCTTCTTTGCGAAACTATTAAAGGACGGGAAGACTAATAGAGTTGAGTGTTGAGTGTTGAGTTTTGAGTGTTGAGTGTTGAGTGTTGAGTGTTGAGTGTTGAATTTTAAGGCGTTACGGTAATGAACTATTAACAATGAACATTCCCGAATTCATCTCAAATCTCAAATCTCAAAACTCAACACTAAATCCTAACCCTCCGGCGCCACCTTTTCCGCTTTCTGCTCTTCACCATTGTCTTTGAAAAGCTTCCGGAATGTAACGTGCTTTTTGCCGGGCCTGGCGTTCATGGCTTCCAGCAGCGACATCATGCGCGGGTTGAAGTCGCCTACCCATGAGATCTCTATTTCCTTAATATATTGCCGCTTTTGGAGGACAGGTTCCCGAAGGTGCCAGAAAATGGCCGATTCGATTCCTGATTTCTGGAATTTTGGCGACACTCCCAGTGTCGTGATCCGGGTGCGGTCCATCTTTTTTCGCTTTTTCAGGTACAGGAAACGAAGCTTGTTGATGAAATTCAGCTTACCGTTGAAATGTTTGAAGATCTGGTTCACATCAGGGAACATCACCAGGAACCCGATGGGCTCTCCTTCGCTGTAGGCAAACCAGATAAATTCATCTTCCAGGATCGGTTTTGCCGTTTCGAACTGCCTCATGATGGTCTGCCGGTCGATGGGGGAGAAGTGCTCGTGGTTCACCCAGGCTTCGTTGTATATCTTGATAATGTCGTCGGCATATTTATCCACCTCGCTGCTTTTGAAATGCTCGAAGGAATAACCGGGTTTTTTCATTACCCATTCGGCAATTTTCCAGAACCTTTCAGGGAAAGGCTTCGAAAGATCGAGATGTTTGGTGGTTTGTTCAAAGAAAGGCTTGAAACCGTATGCCTCGAAGAGGTCGCGGTAATAAGGGAAGTTATAATTCACCCCGAAGGCCTGCTGTGTAAAGCCTTCAACCAGCAATCCCCAGTAAGTGTCGTTTTCACCGAAATTGACCGGCCCGTCCATGGCTTCCATGCCTTTGTCTTCAAGCCATTTTTTACCGGTGGCGAACAGTTTGAAAGCCGCCTCTTTATAATTAATACATTCAAAAAATCCGATACCCCCCGTTGGCTGGGTGTAATTGTTTGCCTTTTCCTCGTTGTAAAAAGCCGCGATACGTCCGATGAGCCGGCCATCATCATCTTTTAAGATCCATCTTGCGGCATCCCCTTTTTTGAAATAATTGTTTTTTTCGGGGTTGAAGATCGATCTGATCTCATCATCCAGCGGGCAGACCCAGTTCGGGTCGTTTTTGTACAGTTCCCTGGGTACATTTAGAAAGGTCTTTTCAGTCTTCCTGTCGGTTACTTCTATCAATTTCATCCTGAAACATTTCTGAACCGGCAAAAGTAATAAAATATGGGGGTGTTGCGGTGTTACGGTGTTAGAGTGTTACGGTAATTAACAATTAACAATGAACAATTAACAATGAACAATGAAAGCTCGGGAGC
>CAZXWD010000053.1:0-21303 GCA_964644135.1 uncultured Bacteroidales bacterium
TTGTTCATTGTTCATTGTTCATTATTAATTATTAATTATTCATTATTCATTATTCAACTTCTTGTACTGCCTGTACCTTTCGATGATCAACCGGTAGATCTCATAATCAGTCAGGGATAGAATGTATTTAGGTTCAAAATTGCAAAACCGGAGGAAATCATCAATTTCATCCTCTTCGATACCTGTTGCCCTGATGATGAGTTCATCGGTGTATTTGCTCCTTGCCCTTTTCCGCATCTGATCCTCCTCCAGAAGCTGGTAGTATTTTCTCCGGTTCTTTTCACGTTTGCTGAAATTGTAATACAGGAAAGATATAGGGCTCCTTAACGCGAACAGCGGATTCTGCAAATAATTGGTATCCCGCAGGCTCGGCACCCCCAACGGCTTCACATGCGGAAGACCGGGAATGTGATAAGTTTCATCTTCAAGCCTAATTTCTGCAAACCGCTTCTTGAATTTTTCATAGGTGTTAAGCTCATAGATCACCACCTCGGGAAGCATATAGGCCCTGGGAACCAGGTTCACAACAAAAGCAGTGTCGGCAGAAACACTATCGACTACCGGGAGGTCGAACTGGTAACCCATTGCGGAAACAAAAAGGGTATCGCCTTTTGCAGCGGGGATTGTGAATATTCCCAGCGAATCAGAGATAGTGCCCGACAGCACTGCCCTGTTTATTACATGTGCATAAGAAACACCCCGTTCATTGTATTTATCATAAACACGTCCGGTAAGGAATGCCGTTGTATCCTGGGAAAAACCCGGGGTAATGAAAACGGCCACGAATATGCACAGAAATATTTTCTTCACCTGCTCGAAAAAGCAAAAATAGATTTAGGCCATGTAAATCGGCCTGCGGAGCCGTTAAAAATTGTTAAAGGGACATCAAAAAAGTTCTGTCCGTGCCATAATTTCAACCCGCGATCAAATAACGCCTACCTTCTTCATGCATTTTTCCATGATCTCCCAGGTCCTTTCAATATCATGGTCGAGCCCCACAGAAAACCTTATAAGACCTTCAGAAAGCCCCATTTCACGCTGTACCTCCTCCGGAACTTCTGAAGAGGTGCTTTTTCCTGAATTGCTGAAAAGTGTTTTGAAATACCCAAGACTCACTGCGAGATAGCCAACCCCCTCCAATTCCATTGTTTCCATCAGCTTATTTGCAGTATCGACATCTTTCAGGTCTATGGCCACCATACCTCCGAATCCATAGTCAGGATTCATAAGTGATTTCAACAGTTCGTGTTCAGGATGCTTCTCCAGTCCCGGGTATTTTACATCCAAACCTGCTTTTTCAAGTTTTTGTGCAATAAACAGTGCATTGCTGCTATGCTTCTGTATCCTTATATGCAGTGTGTGAAGGTTTTTAAGGATACTGGATGATCTCAGGGAGTCGAGCACGGGCCCGAGCAGCATGGCCGTGCCGGTATTTACATCACTGATAGCGTTAATGAAATCGTTATCAGCACATATTGCCCCTGCAACGCAATCATTCTTGCCGTTCACAAACTTGGTCATGCTGTATAGCACCATGTCGGCTCCCAGTTGCGCCGGGGCAATTATAAGCGGTGAAAATGTATTGTCGACTAGAAGTTTGATCCCTTTGGGCTTCGCTATTTCAGCAAGCTTCGGTATGTCGGAAACCTGTAAAAGAGGATTGGTGATACTTTCAGTGTAGATCACCTTTGTATTCGGTTTGATCGCTGCTTTCACAGATTCCAGGTCGGTGATATTAACGAATGATACTTCAATGTTGAACTTGGGCAGGTAATTTTTGAGAAAAGCAAACGTGCCGCCATAGGTTGTAACACTTGTTATGATATGATCGCCCGAATTACATATTTGTAAGATGGCTGTGGTTATGGCAGCCATGCCCGATGCAGTGACCCATGCCCCTTCAGTCCCTTCCATCGCTGCAAGGGCATCGGCAAGATATTTATTGCTTGGGTTCCAGTGCCGTGAGTATAGAAAACAGCCTTCGGCCTCACCGTGGAAGGTGTCGACCATGGTCTCTGCTTCCATGAAAGTGAATGTGGAAGAATCAGTAATTGAAGGATTAACACCTCCGAACTCTCCGAATTGTTTCAGGTCGAATAACCTGGTAGCGGGATCAAATTTCGGTTTTGCCATAATCTGGTTTATTTTTTGCCAAAGTTATAGAATAAGTCAGAATTTTCGGGCTTACAGAGGTCGATTTTCTTGTTAGCAATTCTCTTAAAAAGTATTCTACCCAATATACCCCCGAAGCAATAATTTTAAATACTTTTGTCCGTTAAATACACTGTATTACTAACTCTAAAGACGTTAAACCATGACCAAAAAAATTCATCTGTTGTTGATCCTGATGATGGCCGTTGCACTGGCTCTTTCATTGCCGGGTTGCAAAAGCCAGAAAAAGCTGGCAAGGGAAAAGGCAGAAGCTGAATACGCTGCTATGGTCGATAAAGCAAAACAAGACCTTCAGTCATTTATCGATGGCTCTTCCACTCTCCCGCTCGATGCAAAAGAGAACAGGCTGGAAGAAATAAAAAGCCAGAACATCGACGACCCGGAGATCGATGATCTTATCAGCCGGGCCGAAGAAGCTCTTGAAGAAGAGAGATCGGAACTCATCAAAAAACAACTGGAAGAAAAAAGAAAGGCTGAGGAAGCGGCCAAACGAAAAGAAAATATGAATGTGATGCTTGAAGACTACTTCTCTTCGGTATCAAAAGCACAGTCGACATCCGAGGCAAACCTCTTTGTAAACGAAGCCCTTCAGCTTTTTGCCTCTCCTGATGCACCCGTGCTCATCATTATATCCAAAACCATGGATGCCGTGGATTATGACAGGCCCACAACAATCCTGAATTACCTCAACTACCTCAAAGACACGGGTAACAATATCAACAGGATATATAATGTCAAGTACAACGATTCCGGAAAGATCACTGAATTAGAACTTATTAAAAAGTAAGAAAAATGAAAATCAAGATATTTCTCTTATCACTTGTAGCAATCCTTCTAAGTTCAGGGTTGATGGCACAAGACCCGGTCAGCCCGGAACGCAAGGCGGCAATCGACAGCCTGGCGCTCGAAAAGATCCGCGACCTGAGTAAATATATCAGCATTATAGGCAGCAAGGAAACTCCCTTCTCCGAAGCTAACCGCGTGATCGACAGAACCCTTGAACTGTTCGTTGAAGACGCCCAGATGGGGGTTTCATCACTTTACCGCGAAGATATCAAGTACTACCCGGTGAGAAAATACCTGGAAAGGCTGATGGCACTCAACTACGACCAGGTTACCATAAAATGGTACGATATACAATACATCAGCGACCTGGAGCTTCAGCCCGACGGAAGGTATGTGGGTGTTATAACCATATACCAGCGCTTTGAAGGGACATCAGACGACGGTCTGGTCTACAAGGACACAACGAAAAAAGATATCACTGTTTACGTTGAAAGAAAACAGACGCAGATCGGTGGCCGGCTCATCGACTTCTGGGATGTGCTCCTGGGAGACGTCAGGGTTACTGAAACCATGCGCTAAAGATCATTTAAATATCACTCTGTTGCAAGGTTGATCCAGGTGATCAACCTTTTATGGTTATGAATAAAGTATTCTGGTTAAAAATCTCAGCATTCCTTTTCCTGTTCCTTGCGGTTGCATACTCCCCCGCACAGGTCGTTGACGACTATCTTGGCGATGAGGCCGACCTTTATGCCCAGACCAAGCAGGTAAACCAGTTCTTCAGGCGTTTCAACGGCGAGGAGGATCAGAAAGGGGAAAGGTACTATCCCAGCGACCGTGAATACAGAGGTAAAAAGCTTAGAAAAAAATACATCGAAATTCTTTTCGATAACGAAAATCCCTTCATTACAGAAGACCTGAAAAATGATTTCACTGATCATGTCCTTGATAACAAGGATCCCGTACTTCTCGACTTCCACGGCGGTCACTGGTTTGCCGAAGTAACCACAAAGTTTGATTACCGGGGAATAGAAAGGTTCCTTACCCTTTTCCTCGAGCTGGAAGAAGATACGGTAGGATCAAAATGGGTGATCACCAATGTATATTTTGAACCCTTCAGCAAAGCCTTCATGGACCAGGACTCCCTCAGGGTGAAAGGCCAGAAATTCCTTCACCCGCTGAGCCACGAGCTGGATTTCATGAACCTGGTAAGGGCTTTTCAAGACCAGAACAGCATTGAGCATTACCTTGCCTGGAAATACGAGCCTGATTACCTGACCCTCTTTATCTATGAAGTAAAGCAGGGAAATCTTGTTTTCAAGACGATCTCGGATGTAAAATTCCATTTCTTCCAGGTCGACGGGTGGTACTTTGAACTTTCTGAATTCAACAGGAAAGGATATAATAAAGGATGGCTCATCTCAACGCTTATGAAGATCACAGATAAGGATAAAGATGTTTTGATGAAATTCATCTACCATGAATAAAAGCTACAAACTTCTTCTCATTCTTATTGGTCTGGCATTGCTTTCAGTCCCTGTTGCAGGTCAGGACCAGGACACCGCCAAAATTGCCGCCGACAGGATAGAAAACTATAAGGAACAGGTGAAAAGGCTGCTCAGTTTCTTTGAATTCTCCCTGAACACGCTCGGCGATCCGGAAACCCCGACAAGGGAAAAAGAGATCATCATAAACGACAGTTTTTTAAAGGCTTTCAGGGATGAAGAAGTGATGATTGAGGACGACCTCGACGAAAACCGGGAAATGGTCACCCATAAATCGGTCCAGGCTTATCTCAAGGATGTCGATTTTTTCTTCAAAGAGGTTGAATTCGATATCAAAACCCAGGAGATACTCCCGCAATTCAATGACCGTGGCGAACTTTACTTCAAGGTCATTGCTACAAGAAATCTCAAAGGGGTTACCATAGAGGGTGATTCAGTCCTCAACGACCGCCTTAGATATTTTGAGCTCAACCTCGACGAAAGCGATGAAATACTGAAAATAGTCAGTATATACACCACCAGGCTCAATGAGAGGGAAGAGCTTGTAAACTGGTGGGAAGACCTTCCCCTGGCCTGGAAGGAGATATTTGGAAACGACACCTACATAGTTGATTCCATTTCACTCAGCCAGGTTGAGTCGCTCGAAGATTCTGTTTTCGTAGCAATGCGCGACACCCTGGTAACTATCGAAATAGATACTTTCCTTGTTTTTGGCGCAGACACTCTTCGCATCAGGGAAACGGACACCCTTGAAACAACGATCCGGGACAGCATTCCCATCAATACAGACCTTGTATTCAACATCCTTCAGAAAATAATCGATATAAGGTCGCTCGACCTGTCGGGCAACCTGAATATAAGATCCCTCAAACCCCTTCGCAAACTGATAAACCTCGAATCACTAAATATATCAAACACCCTTATCGACGACCTGTTCCCGATCAGGAACCTCATCAGGCTTGAACTGCTGGCAGCCTCCGGTACGGCGATCACCGATATTGAACCACTTGTTTATTCAACCAGGCTCAGAAACCTCGACATTAGCAACACCAGGGCAGGGTCCGTATCGGCCGTTTCAAACATGAGGGACCTGGAAAGGCTTGATTTTTCGAACACCCCGGTAGACTCACTTTTCCCGGTATCATCCCTCTCAGGGATGCGCGACCTGAGGTTTAATAATTCGGGCATCGATGATCTCACTGCACTGTCAGGGCTCTCAGAGCTTGAACTGCTCAATTGTTCAGGAACGCAGGTGAATTCACTTGAGCCGGTAAGGTTCCTGGTCAGGATCGAAAGGCTATATATTGAAAGAACAGGGATCAATGACCTGTCACCTCTTGAAAACCTTGAACACCTGAGGATACTTTATGCCGACGGAAGTGAGATCAAAAGCCTCAAAGGCCTTGAAAACCTTCCTGCCTTGAGGTATATCTACTGCGATGGAACGGATATTGAAGCTGCCGAAGCCCAAAGGTTTATGCTTGCCAATGAGGATGTGCTGGTAGTTTATGAATCTGAAACGCTCGGTAAATGGTGGCAGGGTCTTGATACTGAATGGAAAAAAGTCTTCCGGAGCTACATCTCACTCGACACTGTGCCAACCAAGGAACAGCTTCACGAAATTACCCTAATCAAATCGATCGATATATCAGGAAATGATAAGATCAAAGACATAACCCCTCTTTCAAAGCTTACAACGCTTGTGAGCCTGTTAATGAACGATACTGAAATTTTCTCGCTTAAACCGTTACAGGATTTAGTAGACCTGGAAACGGTCAGTGCTGACAATACACCTGTTGAGGATTTGTCGCCCTTATCAGGCCTTCTCAGCCTGAGGCAACTCTCCTTAAAGAACACATTGATAACAACCCTGGAGGAACTCGAAGGGCTTACAAATCTCAGCAGGGTAAACATTGAAAACACAGGGGTAACAGACCTTGCACCCCTGTCAACAAACCAGAGCCTGCAAAAGGCCTATTGCGACGGCACAGGGGTGAAGCAGGAAAATGTTTCGGAATTGAGGGCAACGTTACCCGGTTGTCTCGTGATCTACCAGACACCCGAACTGAAGGCCTGGTGGGGAAGCCTCGATGACACCTGGAAAAACGTGTTCATGGAAAAGACAGGTCTTGAAGAGAATCCCGGCCGTGAGCAATTACAGCAGATTGCGAACCTTGAAACCATCTCGGTAGATAACCTCACAGAAATTGACTACCTGGATCCTCTCAAAAAACTCATCTATCTTGAAGAGTTGAGCTTCTCAGGTTGCCAGGTAACAGTTATAACTCCTCTTGAGGAGAATAGGAAGCTCAAAAAACTCAATATTTCGAATAATCCTATAGTGGATATCACTCCCCTGGCCTCCCTCAGAGAACTCACGGAACTGAACCTGAGCAACACCCCTGTTGACGAACTGGACCCGGTCAGCGGGCTTATCAAGCTCCAGCACCTGGAATTCAGCGGAACAGAGGTTAAAAAGCTGGACCCTTTGTCAGGGCTCCGCCTCCTGAGGGTGATCGAATGTTACAATACCCGTGTACGGAAGCTCGATCCCATCCTGAACCTTTCAAGCCTGGAAATGCTGAAGTGCTATAATACAAGGATCTCCGACAGAAGGATCGAGGAATTCAAATCCCTCAATCCCGACTGCGAAGTGATCTATTATTAGGCGTCCGGCAAACTCCTCCTTTATAATGCCTGACAACAATTCTGAGTAACCGGTATCTGTTATTATGGCCCTTCCACAGTAAATGTATTTCCACCTGTAATTATGACGGAAGCTCCCGGTGAAACATTTAGTTCCTTACAATCCAGTCCGTTGGTGCTGATAACCGGCATGGTTGATACCAGAGGAACAGTGACTATTTCAGGATGAAACGGGACTCCCACTGGGAACCAGTTCAAAATATTATTCCAGACACTGTCCTGGTCACCTTCCCAGGTTTTTGTACCCCACACCGGGTTGGGATTCGCCATTATACCATTCAGTGAATGGCCCCAGAGGGTAATACCATCAATATCGTCGGTCAGAATGTTTGAAGAAAGTGTATCGTAGTTACCATTTAGGAAAGAGTAATAGATGCGACCGGGATCCAGCCCGCCCGATTCATCATCCACTGTTAGAGGATCATCATCATCCACACTGAATAAAAGGGCAAGCCCCAGCCTTAGTTCATCAAAGTCCCAGAGCCATCCGAATTCAAAAGCATCTATATCCGTGCCATCCAGTAACCCGTGATGGGCTGAATTAACCACATCCACAGGCCCTGAAGCCGTGACCTGGTAAATAGTGGCCGGGTTAAGATAGGGTGACGGTATACTCGGGTGATTATAGGCAGCCTCATGATCTGCAGAAAAATACCATTCTGTGCAGGGAGTATAACTCCCGCTTGCGGGGATCATATCGAGGGCATCCACGTCATCATCCTGGTCTTCGATCCCCACGGGATCGGGTAACATGTTTGTATGAAGCAATCCTTCCGAAAACAAAGTATCCTCAAAATAAGGACCGGCGATAGGGTATGGGTCATACCCATATTCTTTTACCTCATCCCGGCTTCCCGATTCTGAAAATATAGTGCCCGTTACCGGTGAAGCACTGTTAACAGGAGCAGAGGGCACTGAAGATGCATAATGCCCGGCACCGTCATCATCATAGGATAAAAAGTAATATTCTGCTTCGAATACACAACTGTCGCTGAACCAGGCAATGCTTGGATTACCCGGGCCGTATGTCATATTCTGTAAGGAAAACTCAACCAGGTCGCTGCCATCCAGATCGAAAAATATCGGCTGTATGGGGGTAGGTGGCTGCCCGGAACTTACAGGTGCAGGGTTGAACGGTGGAAAAGGTTTAGGGTCAGGATCATGGGCAAATATTGAGGAATCATTCGACCATGGTGATACACTGGGTAATGGAGAGCCCTGGTATTTGGGATACATATCCCCGGGATCGAAATATTCATTTCCGTCGCCTTTGGGATCGCTAATTTCAGTATCACTGCCGATATCCAGTGAGAACAAGGGTTGCATGTCCTCTAAATTATCCACTGGAACAGGATATTGAGTTATAATGGTAAAGTAGATCTCTCCCTTGAAGATCCCGTCGTTTTGATCAGGCCCGAAATTACCGGGTTCGGCAGGATCATTCAGGTAAAGATTGATATCTGAGGTAACAGTAAAATTGAAAACATCCCCTTCCTCAACCTTAAAACTGCCGGTAACGTTGTTCCATTCGTTCCATCCCGGCAACCCGTTAGGTGATGCAAAATTGAATTCACCACCAAAGAGCTGGTTGCCGTTAAGCGACATGCTGTTTACAACCATTATCGAATCCTCGAGTTCAACCGGGTCTTCATGTGAAGTACTGCCTGCGCCAAAGATATTATACCACCAGTAAACTATGGCATCGTTTCCGGGGGGCAATCCCGAAACCTCCATTGTTACAGTGATATTTAGATTTGTGCTTATCTCCGCATTGTGTCCATCTGTCCGGGAATAGTTGGCCCCGGTGTTCTTCCATTTGATGTGTACAGTGTTTGTGTTATCACCGTTAATAAAAGCACGGTTTCCCACATAAGAACTGACTTCGTGGGGTTTGGGCAACTGGCCATCTTCCTTTGCGTGAAGAAATACCGTAGTCGCAAAGTCATTTCCCCATAAACCAGCGATAAATGGCCCGAGCGCCCCGTTTTCAGCATCCCAAATCAAGGCTCCTCCGGGATTCGGCACAAGAAAATCATTTGCCAGCGCATTTGAATTGCCGTTCGCAATAGTACCGGTGACATTCAATGACTGTGAATAGATGCAGCCTGATGCCAGTAAGGTAAATAAGAATAGTATGATCGGTCTCATATCTGATGTTTTTGGAAGTGCACAGCAGATAATTGCCGGCGTATCCATTATACCAGGCTAAAAGAAAGTATAAGAGAAAATCAAAGCAAATTCTGACCGGACACTTACTTGTTGATACTCAAATATAAGAATCTATATACTTGTAACCAAGAAGTTTTTTGTTAACAATCTGTTAAATATCAACTATTTAGGCAATATATATCGTTTCCCGGGATAGCATTTACTGATTCCCATCCCAAGCAGTCACTAATAAAACACCACCCTATTTACTACTTACCTCAGGTACGATGCACCGTTCATATCCAAAACACATCCCGTCATGTATTCATTGCCATCAGCGGCGAGCATGATCACTCCCTGTGCAATCTCCTCAGGAGTAGCCACCCGATTGGTCGGGCTCTGCGCCATGACCTCGAGCCCACGCTCCGATTCCAGGATGTCTTTTGTCATGTCTGTATAAATAAATCCAGGTGCAAGTGTAAAAACAAAGATGTTTTTACCGGCAAGCTTCTTTGCCATGGATTGCCCCACGGAATTCAAACCTGATTTCGCAGCGCCATAGGGAAGCGCATCGGGTTCACCCCTGAAAGCCCCGCGGGATGTGACATTCACGATCTTACCTCCACCCTGCTTGATCATTAACTTAGATACCAGGAACGAAAGGTTGGCAGGACCGCTAAGGTTGATCCTGATAGTCCTTTCCCAGTATGCCTGCCACTGCAGGTAATCCATTTCGGGCCACCCGGGCTCTTCCTCATAAATCCCTGCATTATTTACAAGTATGTCGATATTACCCTTTAAATCAACTACCTCATCAACCATTCTTGCAATATCTGCCGGTTCCGCCATATCGGCGCTTACAAGCGCATGGCCTGCACCGGGCAGGGATGCCATCAGTTTCTCCGCTGCTGCGGAATTGCTGTTGAAATGGATGATCACCTCTGCTCCGGATTCAGCGAATTTTTCGGCAACCGCCGCCCCGAGTCCCCGTGAGGCGCCTGTTACAAGCACTGTCTTTCCTTCAAAATCAATATTCATTGCTACATTATTTGATTTTAAAATTAGAGGAAATAGAATAACTACCAATACTTTTTTGTAGTTAAATAAATCACATTCATCTGATAAATCCCGGAAATCATTTAATCTTCATATATAGTTGATTAACGGGACTTAGAGGCCCTTAGAGTCTTTGCGCCTTAGCGGCAATAGATCCTTAGCCACGAAGGCACCAGGACACGATGAACCACAATGTTATTAAATTAATATTCGGACCTGAGATAAAAATAGTCTTCCAATTATATTTACCACTCTCCAAAATGAAATAAGCCGGATATTTTCTTTCCTCCATTTTATATATTTTTGTGCAGCCATGATCGCTTTCGATCATATCTGATTTTCAAAAAGTTCAAATTAAAATAAATATAATGGATTACGATCTTATTGTTATCGGCAGCGGCCCCGGAGGATATGTAGCCGCAATACGGGCCTCCCAGCTTGGGATGAAAACAGCAGTTGTTGAAAAAGAATCACTGGGCGGTGTCTGCCTCAACTGGGGCTGTATTCCTACAAAGGCCCTTCTGAAAAGCGCGCAGGTCTTCAACTATATGAAACACGCCTCCGACTATGGCATTAAACTGGAAAAAGGACCTGAACCCGACTTTGAAGCAATGGTCAAAAGGAGCCGGGAAGTTGCAGGCGGGATGAGCAAGGGTGTTCAATACCTTTTTAAGAAAAACAAGATCGAAAGCCTGGAAGGTTTCGGAAAGGTCAAGCCGGGAAAAGTGGTGGAGGTCACCAACGAAAAAGGCGACAAAAAAGAATATAAGGCCAAACATATTATCATTGCCACAGGCGCACGTTCAAGGGAACTGCCCAACCTCAAGATCGACGGTAAAAAGATCATCGGCTACCGTAAGGCAATGGTTCTCGAAAAGATGCCAAAGAAAATGGTGGTTGTTGGTTCAGGGGCCATAGGCTCGGAATTTGCCTTCTTCTATAACTCGATAGGCACGGAGGTTACTCTTATAGAACTCCTCCCGAACATCGTCCCTCTTGAAGACCAGGATGTTTCCAAGCAACTTGCAAGGAGCTTCAAAAAGGCCGGTATCAAGGTTATGACCGATGCAACGGTCGAATCAGTCGACACCAAAGGCAGGGGATGCAAGGTAAAGGTCAAGACCAAAAAGGGAGAGGAAGAGATCTCCTGCGATATTGTTCTTTCGGCAGTGGGCATTAAAAGCAACCTGGAAGACCTTGGCCTTGAAGATGTTGGCATTAAGGTTGAAAAAGACAAGATACAGGTTGATGAATACTACCGGACGGGAGTTGACGGTTACTATGCCATAGGCGATATCGTCCCGGGCCCGGCCCTGGCGCACGTTGCTTCACACGAAGGGATCACCTGTGTTGAAAAGATTTCAGGTACGGACGTCGAACCTATCGACTATAACAACATCCCGTCCTGTACCTACACAAATCCCGAGGTGGCCTCTGTGGGCATGAACGAAAAACAGGCTAAAGAGGCAGGCTACGAGGTCAAAGTTGGGAAGTTCCCATATTCGGCCTCAGGAAAAGCCAGCGCTGCCGGGAACAAGGAAGGGTTCGTCAAGGTGATCTTCGATGCAAAATACGGTGAATGGCTGGGAGCCCATATGATCGGCGACAATGTGACCGAACTGATCGCTGAGGCTGTTGCAGCAAGGAAACTGGAAACAACCGGCCACGAAATAATAAAGAGCGTGCATCCGCACCCAACCATGTCGGAAGCTGTAATGGAAGCCGTTGCAGATGCATATGGTGAAGTCATTCATATCTGATCCGGAGTAATAAATGGAACTGAAAGAAACAGGCCTGCCCGGCCTTCTCATTGTTAAACCCGACGTGTTTTACGACGACCGGGGATATTTCTTTGAATCCTATCAGAAGGAAAGATTCGCTGAAGCAGGGATCAATGTCGATTTTGTGCAGGACAACGAGTCGATGTCGATGAAGGGCACGCTCCGCGGACTGCATTTCCAGAAGCCCCCGTATGCCCAGGGAAAACTGGTAAGGGTTGTGAGGGGTGCAGTCCTCGATGTTGCAGTCGACATAAGGCAGAACAGTCCCACATACGGAGGCTGGAAATCCTTCAGGCTCGATGCGGATTCAAAAACAATGATCTATGTGCCGGAAGGTTTTGCCCACGGCTTCCTGGTTCTTGAAGACAACACTGTTTTCCAGTATAAATGCACTAATTACTACAACCGCGATTCTGAAGGCTCGGTCAGGTGGAACGACCCTGACCTTGAAATAGACTGGGGCACAAAGGACCCCATTCTATCCGAAAAGGACAAAGAAGCGCCGTCTTTCGGCGAATTAGTCAGCCCTTTCTGAACAGTTTAGCAACAGGTATTGTTATACCAGAAATCTATTTTGATGAAAAACTCAGGTAAAACGGTTTTCATTCTTCTTTCCATTTTTGTGGTCATCCTCATTGCCGTATCATTCATTGATACCGGTAAAAAGGAAGAACCTGTAGCCGATCTCAATAATTATGCCCCGATAAAATCTGTCATCCTTCCGGTAGAAATGGAATTCGCAGGAGAAGAGGTCCCTCTCGATCTTTTTTATGTGAGGGAACACCTCGACAGGGAACTGACCATCAACACCTACTGGCATTCATCAACGATCCTCTGGCTGAAAAGGGCTGAACGATGGTTCCCTGTTATCGAACCGATCCTGAAGGAAGAAGGGGTGCCGGATGACTTCAAATACCTTGCCCTCATAGAAAGCGGGTTCATGCAGGTGGTTTCACCGTCAGGGGCCACGGGGTTCTGGCAGTTCCTCAGGGGAACGGCCAAAGATTACGGCCTGGAAGTATCGCGGTACGTCGATGAAAGGTACCACGTTGAAAAATCAACTTATGCAGCCTGCAGGTACATCAAGGCTGCCTACGAAAAATATAATGACTGGACACTGGTGGCCGCATCATTCAATGCCGGCAAAAGACGGGTGACCGAAAGTATTGAAGAACAAAAGGGAAAAACCTATTACGACCTTCACCTCAATTCGGAAACTGCCCGATATGTTTACCGCATACTAGCAGCCAAGGAGATCTTCACGAACCCTGAGAAATACGGCTTCTTCCTCAGTAAGGAGGACCTTTACCGGCCGGTCGGGATTAAGTACGTCCCGGTAACCGAAACCATCGACAACCTTGCGGAATTTGCAAAGTCGCACAACATCAGCTACAGGATGCTGAAAGAGCTTAACCCCTGGCTGATCTCCGATAAGCTCAGGGTACCTGGCGACAGTTCATATTTGATTGCTCTCCCCGATGGTAGTTGACCATATTATGGGTAACTTTGCATCCCTTTTCAGGATCCCAGTATGAGATCAACACAAAAAGAGCCGGCAAATACTTCCCCCAGCGAAAACCAGCACCTCGAAGTGTTCGGTGCAAGGGTGCACAACCTTAAGAACATCGATGTTAAAATTCCGAGGTACAAGATGGTTGTCATCACCGGACTGAGCGGAAGCGGAAAATCCTCCCTGGCCTTCGATACTATTTATGCCGAAGGGCAGAGAAGGTATATGGAAACCTTTTCGGTATATGCCAGGCAGTTCATCGGGAACCTCGAAAGGCCTGATGTTGACAAGATCACAGGGCTCAGCCCGGTGGTTTCGATAGAACAAAAATCGGTCAACAAAAACCCAAGGTCCACAGTAGGTACCATTACCGAAATATACGATTTCCTGAGGCTTCTTTTTGCACGCATAGCAGATGCCTATTCCCATGTTACAGGTGAAAAGATGGTCAGGTATTCCGAACAGCAGATCATCAACCTTATCATCGACACTTTCAGCGAGAAAGAGATCATGATCCTTGCCCCGGTAATACGGGGAAGAAAGGGCCATTACCGCGAGCTCTTCGAGAATATCAGGAAAATGGGGTTCCTCAAGGTACGGATCGACGGCAAAATAACCGAATTGCGCCCCGGGCTAAAGGTCGACAGGTTCAAGATCCACGATATAGAAGTGGTGGTTGACCAGGTTGAGGTATCGGATGACTCACAGACTAAATTCCGGATCACCCAGTCGATCCAGACAGCCCTGAAACAGGGCAAACAATCCCTGCTTGTCCTTGACATTGAAAGCGGGGTTGTGAGGCCTTACAGCCGGCTGCTCATGTGCCCCACAAGCGGCATCTCATACGATGAGCCCGAGCCCAACACTTTCTCCTTCAACTCGCCCTACGGGGCCTGTCCCAAATGCAATGGCCTCGGTACTATTACTGAAATCGACCTTAAAAAGATCATCCCCGACAGATCGAAAAGCATAAAGAGAGGCGGGCTGGCGCCTATCGGTGAATACAAGAACAACTGGATCTTCAACCAGCTTGAGGCCATAGGGCATAAATACGGTTTTACGATCAATACACCTATCTCCGGGATACCCGATGAAGCTATCGATACAATACTTTACGGTTCGAATGAAGCCGTTCAGATCAAAAAGGAATATGCGGGGGTGACCTCCTCCTACTCACTGAATTTCGAAGGGATCATCAATTTCATCAACAACCAGTTCAACGAATCTTCATCCAGCGGTATCAGGAAATGGGCAAACAGTTTCATGAACAGGGTCAGTTGCCCTGTTTGTAGCGGCACACGGCTCAAGAAAGAATCGCTGCATTTCAAGATCAACGAAAAGAACATCTCCGAACTGGCCATGATGGACCTCGGGAATTTCGACCGGTGGCTCGATAACCTTGAACTGGACCTGGATGAAAGGGATAAAACAATAGCAAAAGAGATCATAAGGGAGCTGAAGAACCGGCTTCACTTCCTCCTCGATGTCGGCCTTAACTACCTCTCGCTCAACAGGCCTGCCAGGAGCCTTTCCGGCGGAGAATCACAGCGCATCAGGCTTGCTACACAAATAGGTTCTCAGTTGGTGGATGTTTTGTATATCCTCGATGAGCCAAGCATCGGCCTTCACCAGAGGGATAACCTCAAGTTGATCAACTCATTGAAAAAACTCAGGGATCTCGGGAATTCAGTGATAGTTGTTGAACACGACAAAGAAACCATCCTCAGCGCCGACCATGTGGTTGATATCGGTCCAGGAGCCGGCGTCCACGGCGGAAAGATAGTAGGTGAAGGAACGCCTTCGCAGATGGTCGATTGTGACACCATTACCTGTGATTACCTGTCGGGAAAGAAAGAGATCGCAGTTCCCGCAGAGCGAAGGAAAGGCAACGGTAAGAAAGTGGTGCTGCACGGAGCAACAGGCAATAACCTTAAGAAAGTCACACTCCAGGTCCCCCTGGGCTTGCTCATTTGCGTAACCGGGGTTTCGGGCAGCGGGAAATCCACCCTGATCAACGAAACCCTCTACCCTGTCCTGAGCAATCATTTTTACCGTTCGGAAAAGAAGCCGCTGCCATATGAGAGTATTTCGGGAATAGAGAACCTCGATAAGGTGATCGAAATAGACCAGTCGCCGATAGGCAGGACACCCCGCTCCAACCCGGCCACCTATACAAAGGTTTTCGATGAGATCAGGAAACTTTACTCAAACCTTCCTGAGGCTAAAGTAAGGGGATACAAACCCGGACGTTTTTCATTCAATGTGAAGGGCGGAAGATGTGAAACCTGCAAAGGTGCGGGAGTGAGGACCATAGAAATGAACTTCCTTCCGGATGTGTATGTGGTTTGTGAGAACTGCAACGGGCTCAGGTACAACCGTGAAACGCTTGAGGTAAGGTACAAAGGAAAATCCATCAACGATGTCCTCAACATGACCATAAACCAGGCAGTTGAGTTTTTTGAGAACATCCCTTCCATCATTCAGAAGATAAGGACGCTGAAGGAAGTAGGACTGGGTTATATCACCCTCGGGCAACAGTCTACAACCCTCTCCGGAGGCGAGGCCCAGCGGGTTAAACTTGCGGCAGAACTATCCAAGCGGGATACGGGAAAAACCCTGTACATTTTGGATGAGCCAACCACCGGACTTCATTTCGAAGATGTCAAGGTACTGCTGGATGTGCTCCATAAGCTCGTGGACAGGGGCAATACAGTGGTCATCATTGAACATAACATGGATGTGATAAAGGTTGCCGATCACATTATAGACCTGGGCCCTGAAGGCGGGGAACGGGGCGGTGAGATAAGCTGTACGGGGACCCCGGAAGAAATAGTAAAGATCAACAGTAACCATACAGCCCGTTTTCTTGTAAAAGAGCTGAATGGTTCGTTAAAAAAACATTCAACATGACTAGAGAAGAAGATGAAATAAGAAAAGCGTTAAAGCAGCGGAGCTGGAATGAAATAAAGACCTCCGACTCATGGCAGATATTCAAGATCATGTCGGAGTTTGTTGAAGGCTTCGAAAAACTTTCCAGGATAGGCCCGTGTGTCAGTATTTTCGGCTCTGCACGCACAAAACCGGGATCAAAATATTACAAAGTGGCAGAGGAAATCGCCTACCTGCTGGCAAAAAAAGGCTTCGGGATCATTACCGGCGGAGGCCCCGGCATTATGGAAGCCGCAAACAAAGGCGCCCACTTTTCGGGTGGGAAATCGGTAGGGCTCAACATAAACCTGCCTTTTGAACAGATGGCCAACGGTTTTATCGATCCCGACAAACTTATTGATTTTGACTTCTTTTATGTGCGAAAAGTCATGTTCATGAAGTACTCGCAGGGATATATCGTAATCCCCGGTGGTTTCGGCACCCTCGATGAGCTGTTTGAAGCTATTACATTGATCCAGACCCAGAAACTGGTCCATTTCCCGATAGTGCTTGTAGATAAGAATTACTGGAAGGGCCTGGTTGAATGGGTAAACGACAGGCTGCTCGAGGAAAAGCATATCAGCATTGAGGACCTCGAAATATTCAGTGTGGTCGACACGGCTGATGAAGCAGTGAAAGTTATCGAAGAATTCTACCAGAAATACGATCTCAAGCCAAACTTCTGATAACGGATGCATACTTTACTGCCACTCGAAATTGTACCTATCGAAGATGAGGGGTTCCACATTATCACCGCAGGTAAGGTGAACGGTGATGATGCCAGGCTCCTGATCGACACGGGCGCCTCACGCACGGTCTTCGATATTGAAAGGATCACCCTGTTTCCCGGTATCGATCCCAAAGTCTTCAAAAAACTTGAAAAGCTTTCCTCCGGACTGGGAACCAACACTATGGAGAGCTTTACCATAATCCTTGAAGAGTTCCGTCTTGGCGATCTCCCTTTAAAGGATTTCGAAACCGTGCTCATCGACATGTCTCACGTGAACAAGTCGTACGAGATGCTTGAAATGCCGGCAATAGACGGTGTCATCGGCGGGGATATCCTTGCAGATTACAATGCTGTGCTTGATTATGGCAGCAAACAGTTACGCCTCGAAGGCAGATAAAATAATTACCTCTTTATCGAAAGAAATTCCTGTAAATTGACTCATTAACGGGCTTCAAGAACAGCACCAATGGTCAGTCCCGCTCCCTCTAAAATTATCACTCCCGATACTTCAGTATTCTGCCCCTGAAGCAGGGGACTATTGACAGCAGGCTGTATAACCACGTTGCTGTTGGTGTCAGGGACCGAATTGGCCGACCAGTTCCCCGGAGTGAACCAGTCAGTATCCACGGCTCCTGTCCATACCAGTTTCCCTCCCAGCTCAAAAGCTCCAATATCAGGCCCTTGCAGGTATCTTTCGTTCCCTGTCCTGTCATAGAGCTGGAAATCCCCCATGATCAGCCCCTTGTTGATCGCATTATCACTGAAAATAGTAATGTTCAGGTCGCCGGTCAGAGTATCAGCGAATCCGGGATCACCGACCTGCCTGCCGGGGGAGCCGTAATAATGCATCCAGCTCTCAGGTGTGGGATCTTCGGGAAACAGGTTATGGCTTACCTCGAATCGCCCGCCGATACCCCAATTAGTGAAGAATTCATTGTTTATGCTTACTATGTTATTGCTGATTGTAAAATCCGGATCCGTGCCGTAATCTTCAAGCAGCAAACCATTATTAAGATTGAATACCGTGTTGTGGAAAACAGCAGAGTTCGTATGTGAGGTGCCGTCGAGCCTGAAGGCATACAGACCGTCCTCTTCCGTTGCTGACCTGTATATTACATTATTGAAAATAGCCACCGACTGGTTATCAGCATAAACCTGTATAACTGCACCTGTCCCATGATGGCTCACCCCAATGTTGCGGAATGTGTTCCCGTAAACGAGGGCATTCTGCTGGCCCTTCCTGATGTCAATGGCCCCGTTTCCGGCGGTCACGAGGTCAATGTCCCGTAAAAGGTTGCCATCGACGACATTTCCGTAATTATACTCCTTAAGGTCGATGGCATTTTCAATCTGTGCCAGCGAACTGCCGTCAACGGTATAAATCTCATTATCAATAATATGGGTAAAATGTGCGTGATTATTGTACGGTGGCATGCCTCCGGCCCCCACATATATGCCTTCAAAAGGAGTGTTGAAGATCTCGTTTTCGCAAATGATATTGTATTTTGACGGCCTCTCCTCATTTCCGTTAACGTATATACCGGCACCGTTCGTCTCATAGATCCTTCCTCCTGAAATAACGTTGAACGAAGAACTTTGCAGATGGATCCCACTTCCTTCGGCCGAGTTGGTAAGGTCTATCCCTTTAATGAAATTAGCATCGGCAGGCCAGGCATCCGTCGATCCGTCACCTATGGGATCACCGATGTAAAGGATGGTGAAGATGGTATCGCTCTGCAAAGCATCTATGATTACCCTGCCTGATCCGTCCTGACCCGGAGATCTTTCATACACTACCGGCCTGATTACGGCTGCGCTCAAATTGTTCGTATCTCCGCTAAGACCGGTTTCCCCGACAAAATCCGCCCCTCCTGCTATCAAAAAGTCATTTGCTTCATCAACCCTGTTCACCGGGAAACAGCCGTTATTCGAATAGCTGCTGCGGTAAACCAACACATAGTACTCGCCAGGGTTATTTTCAATGTCGATGCCTGAAAGGTCAGCCGGGGAATTGAACTTAACCGTATCCCCTTTATGCACTGAAACCCCTGTAGCGACAGGGACAACCACCTCACCGCTACTCCTAACCACCATGTCTTCATGATAGGTTCCCGGTTTAATGAAAACCCTGTTGCCGGGGCCGGATATCCGGTCAAAGGCTTCAGAAATGTTATTGAAAGCAGAGTCCCACGACATACCATGTCCACCCTGGGCCACGGCACTATCAACATAGTAATATTTATCAGTGTAGGTAGCTTCGATGCTGAATCCGGATAGGGTTCCGGTATAGCTGCCTGAATTGTGGACCTTCAGTTTCCATTCGCCTGAAAGTATCCTTTCATCAAACGTACTCAGCGGTTCTTCCGGCCTGTATGTCCCATTGAATGGCGACCGGTCCTGGTGGATGAATTCAGAAGCCTCATCATCGAAAACTGTATTTGTGTAATTATCATAACTAAAACCGTTGCCTGTGCTTAATTCTATCTGGGTGCCGTCAGGATGTACCAGGAAGATATTCAGATAGCGGGGATAGGTGTGACCGATCGAAAGTTCTACATTGATGTCGTGTATCCTTGCAGTTACGGGTATGTCGAGCGGATAAAACGAAGTAACATTTGTGGGTATGGACTGGGGCAGTGATTGATGGGCAAACTGGTTTGTAGTATCATTCAGTACATAGTAAGAATAATAGTCACTTCCCGGTTCGCTGCCCGGCGGAGAGACCCCTCTTCCCCCCGGAGGTAAGGTGGATACAAATTCCCCGCTGCTGTCCTGAACCGCAAAATAGTATTCGATCTTTTGTCCCGGGCTGAAAACCGGAAGATCGAACCAGAAGGTATCTACCACAGTACTCACTGCCGGCAATGAATAAAAATCACCCCCATCCACCCTGTACCACAGTTTGGGGCCATTCTCACCGGCAGCCAGCGGATATCCTGAGCCTGCAACAAGTGGAACAGCCAGGCTATCAGTGTAAATAGCCGATGCAACCGGGTCGTGCTGAAGTTCCATTTCATATTCATACGCCAGTGTAGCCAGCGCACTGACGGCGGCCCTGGTCATCTTTGCGAAATAATCAATGTTGAGATACTGGAACAGGTCTGAAGTAGTGTGGTAATATGAATTGAAATCAAAAGGATACTCTTCAATAGCAAGCAAGGCATCCCATCCTTTGTTCCAGAATGAAGCATGATCGCTTGCGGTAATGTATATCAAGTGCGGTGATAAACCAGGCTCATAGATCCTGATGATCTCAAGATAGTCTGAAAACAGGCCCATGGAGCCAAAATTTGATGCTACGGAAAGTTCCCCGTCGTTATTGGAATCCCAGGCGATCATATCCAGGTTGATCACGGCCTGTATGTCGTGGCCAAGGGCAAAGGCAGAATCGGCATAGGCCTTGGATCCGATCAGGCCCTGTTCTTCTTCATCAAAGGCAATGAATTTGATCGTATAATCGCATGATTCATTGCTCAGGACCCGGGCTGCCTCAAGAACTCCAACTGTTCCGGAAGCATTGTCATCAGCCCCGGGCGCAAGTGAACCGGATGGCTGTGAATCATAATGCCCGCAAATGATGAATTGCTTATTGGGGTATACACCCCCTTCTATCGTCGCAATTACATTCTGTCCATTGGCATCGTAATCCTGTATCCTTGCGTCAAGGCCGTACGACTGGAACTTTTCCAGGATGAACTGCGCCGCTTTCGGGTTATCTGAATGGTAGGAATGCCTCGACATGATCGAATCAACGTTGCCTCCGAGCAGAATTGTTGTATCACCCGAAAGTTCCCTCACAAGTAATGACACGGTGCTGTCGGTCACCAGGTTAACCAGTGAGTCGATCCGGGGGCTGTAGCCCCACTGTGCATGAAGTTTTGGAGGAATGAAAAATAACAGTGTCATCAGGCAGTAAAGGGGCAGTCGTGCAGTCATCCGTGTAGTTTATTGTTAATAGGGATTAAGGGAAAAGGTTACCCC
>CAZXWD010000054.1:0-4915 GCA_964644135.1 uncultured Bacteroidales bacterium
TAAACTCTAAACTCTAATTAAGTACCTTTGCAAGTTAAACGATTTTCGTTATGCCCGATAAACCAGTACGTGTACGATTTGCCCCAAGCCCCACCGGACCTCTGCATATCGGCGGGGTGAGGACAGCTCTTTACAACTACCTCTTTGCAAAACATCATAAAGGTAAAATGATCCTCCGGATCGAAGATACCGACAAGGCACGCTATGTGGCCGGAGCTGAAGATTACATCAAGAAATCCCTCGCATGGGTCGGCATAAAGTTCGACGAAGGAGTGGATGAAGGTGGCAGGTACGCACCCTACCGCCAGTCGGAAAGGAATAAGCTCTACTCTAAATATGCCGATAAGCTCCTGCGCAGCGGTGATGCCTACTTTGCCTTCGATACCCAGGAGGAACTGGATGATCTTCGTAAGGAGTATGAAAAGGAAGGCAAAACGTTCACTTATGATTCCAGTGTAAGGAACGGACTGAAGAATTCGCTCTCCCTCGACCAGGACCAGGTAAGGGAACTGCTCGATAGCGACACGCCCTACGTTGTAAGATATAAAATGCCCATCGAAGACGAGCTGGTATTCCACGACAGGATCAGGGGAAAGATCACGGTCAATACCAATACGCTCGATGACAAGGTGTTGTTCAAATCGGACGGCATGCCCACCTACCACCTTGCCAATGTGGTTGACGACCACCTGATGGAGATAACTCACGTGATCAGGGGTGAGGAATGGCTGCCCAGCCTGCCGCTTCACGTTATGCTTTATAAAAGCTTTAAATGGCAGGCGCCCGGGTTTTCACATCTTCCGTTGATCCTCAAGCCCCACGGATCGGGCAAGCTCAGTAAAAGGGACGGAGACAAGATGGGGTTCCCTGTTTTTCCCATCGAATGGAAAGATCCCAAAACTTGTGAAATTTCAGCAGGATACAGGGAATCGGGCTATTTCCCCGAAGCGGTTGTGAACATGCTGGCCCTGCTGGGCTGGAACCCGGGAACGGAACAGGAGCTTTTTACAATGGATGAGCTGGTAAGCTCCTTTAACCTCGACAGGGTAGGGAAATCAGGTTCCCGCTTCGACCCGGAAAAGGCCAGGTGGTTCAATCACCAGTACCTGCAAAAAAAGAGCGACGAAGAACTCGCCGAACTGTACCTTCATGAATTGCATAATAAAGGTATTGAAACATCGAAAGAAAAGGTTGTCAGAATTGTTGGCATGATAAAGGAAAGGGCCAACTTTGTCTCTGATTTCTGGGACCAGTCGGGATTCTTCTTTGAAGCCCCGAAAGAATACGACCCCAAGGCGATAAAGAAAAGATGGAAGGAGAAAACCCCGGAAATACTGAAGGGTCTGATCGATGTATTTCAAGAACTGGACGATTTTTCAAAGACTTCCATCCACGATGCGGTGGAGAAGTATTCAAATGAAAAGGAGGTTGGAATGGGACAGGTGATGATCCCGCTGCGCATAGCGCTGGTTGGCGGCACTTTCGGTCCTGATCTTACAGAAATAGCAGAGATACTCGGTAAAGATGAAGTCATCAGCAGGATAGAGCATATACTGAGTAACATTTAGATCTCTCACTGATTAAAAACGGATTTCACAGATATGTCAATTATAGCGCTTGAAGGAATTAAAATTTTCGCCCATCACGGATGTTTTGAAGAAGAAAAAGTCATTGGAACAAACTTCCGCATAGATTTATATCTCGAAACAAACACTGCCGGAGCTGAAAAAAGCGATGACCTGGAAAAAACCGTGAATTACCAGTCGGTGATTGAAATTGTGCAGGAGGAAATGCACACCCGCTCAAACCTCATAGAGCATGTTGCAAGGCGCATCCTCGACAGGCTGATTGAAGATTTTCCTGCCATCGCTTCGGCAAAGATCAAACTGTATAAATTAAACCCGCCCGTTGGCGGCGAAGTCGACAGTGTCAGCATAACGCTTGAAGAGAACAGGAAATGAACAAGGCATAAAAATATTGCAATGACTTGATCAGATTTTCCCTTTTCGACAATTTGACAATTACGACAATTGTGATAATTTAACAATCACTTTTTCAGCAGCTTCTTCGTCAATTGATTTTCGCCGTCGCTGACATTGATCAGGTAGATCCCGCCAGGAAGGTTTCCTGTATGAAGTGTTTGCGAAGTGCCCGAAATGGCCTCATCCATGATCTTCCTCCCGGTGAGGTCGGTGATCACAACCTTTACATCCCCTAAACTGTCGTGAGAGAAGAAAAGGTTCAGCTTGTCTTTGAAAGGATTGGGCCCTACGGTGAAATGAACCGGGTTTTTGATCTCTTCCAAAACAACCAGCAGGCTGTTCAAATGATGCAGGATCCACTGCTCCGGATCGATCCCGATATCTTCAACGGGCTGGTCAATTGCAATGGCAAAGTTTTGCAGGTTCTGGTCCTGGTAGACCCTGTATGTGGTATCAGAGCCATCCTCAAACTCAACATAAACGGGGATTGTCATTTTGAAGAGCGTTGTCACACTGGTGGAGGTGGTTTGCGTTGAGGTGAGGTACAGTGAGTCGTTGTCCTGGTTCCAGGTGATGTCATAGATCGGGTATCCTTGGCCGAAATACCACTGGTCGAAAAAATCGGTGAAATCCATGCCGGTCACATCTTCAAAGACCTCCTTCAGTTCCATGCCTGTGGCCGATGCATCGGTGTATTGTTCCTGGAAGTCGTGGCAGGCTTCATAGAAAAGATCATCATCATTTATCTCCCATCTCAGCATATGGTTGAAGATGGCGCCTTTGCTGTATGACAACCTTCCGTCGAAGATCCTCCACACATTGCCCAGTTCCTCTTCCGGGACATATATGCTGCCGCCCGGGGCTGATTTCACATGGGAATGCCTTGCCGCGAGCCAGTTCTGGGCTGCAGCATACCCTTGAATATATTCATTGGCCAGGTAATCGGTGTAAGTGGCCCATCCTTCATTAATGTAGATATCACTCCAGGTGGCGCAGGTCACGTTGTCACCAAACCACATATGCCCCAGCTCATGGGCCACCAGCCCGAAACCGAAATTACCCATCGTGGACATGGTCTGGTGTTCCATGCCACCTCCCAGTTGTGACAGGCAATGCCCGTATTTCTCTTCTTCAAAGGGATACATAATGTAAAGATCAGAGAACAGCTCGATCATCTCCCCGGTTGCATCCATGCCGTCCTGGTAATATTCAAGGCACCCCGGACTATCATAAATATAATTCTGAATAAGAATTGAATCGGGATGTCCCTCGGGATAGGCATAGGTGTTGTACTCCTGGTATTCGGCCACGGCAAATGATATCAGGTAGTATACAATGGGGTAACTGCTTTTCCACTCAAACCTCAGCTTATCATCAGGCATCGGTGTAACTGCCGTCAGCAATCCCTGCGAACCTGCAAGGTTATTTTCATCAGTCGTGAGAAAAACCCAGGAAGAATCGGCTTTGTCCATCAGGTCTTGCTTAGTGGGCCACCATTGCTTCGCATTGTAGGGCTCAGACAAGGTCCACGTAACGTGCTTGTCCCAGGTGCTGGAATAATCTGTGGTCACCCCCACAAAGAAACTGCCCGACGGAGGGGTGCCCTGGTAATATACCTGTGCGGAAATGTCATCCCCTTCAAGGAGCTGGTCATTCAGCGGGACTATCAGGTAGTCGCCATCCCTTACCACGCTGTGAAGTTCGTCATTGATAAACAGCGAATCCACTGTCATTTCAGGGACAAGCTCCAGCGCAAAGGTATCCATGACCGGTGCTGTTACCACCGAATTTATGGTCACGTTCCCATCTATATCCGTTGTGTTGTTTTCGACATGCAGATCGAGAAAGAAGAATTTCATGTCGTACTGGTCGAGCAGGGGGTGGCTCGATTCAAATTGCATGTATTCCTTTTGATGATGGTACTGCTGCTGGTGCTTGCAATAGTGCGTGAAAGGTTCAACAGGCTGGTTGTACTGGGCGCTCACCGTTAGGGCAATAACGATGGTCGCGGCGAGCAGAAGAAGGTTTTTCATTTCGGAATGCTTTTTGATCAATAGTGATAAGCTACGATTAGCAAAGACTATCAAAGGTAATAAAAAAGCAGTGTTTCCGTTGATTTAACAAACTCTTCACAGCTTTAGAACGATTTTTGCTGTAGCTTTGTTTTAATAAAGACTAATTAAAGATATTGGAGGTTGCCCGCTATTTATGGACAATTATTCGCTACTCATAAAGAAACTTGACGAATTCATCCGGAAGTACTACAAGAACCAGCTTCTGAAGGGAGGTCTGCTGTTTTTGGGGATCTTTCTCGTGTTCTACCTGCTGGTAGCCATCCTTGAGTATTTCGGGAATTTCAGCATAACTGTGCGTACGGTGCTGTTCTATGCCTATCTCGCAATCAACCTTTTTGTTTTTATAAGGTTGATCCTGATCCCTTTGTTAAAACTGCTGAAGATCGGTAAAATAATATCCCGTGACGAAGCCGCAAGGATCATCGGCTCCCATTTTCCCGATGTGAAAGATAAGCTCCTCAATACCCTTCAGCTAAAAGGCCTGGAAACACAGAATGGTGCAGCCAGCTCCGAGCTGATCAGGGCCAGCATCGACCAGAAGATAGGCGACCTGAAACCGGTCCCTTTCAAAAAAGCCGTTGATTTCAGCAAGAACCGGAAATACCTGAAGTATGCGGCGCCCCCGCTGATTATTTTTCTTCTTTTACTTGCTGTAACTCCTACAGTGGTGACCGAACCGACGGAAAGGCTGATCAAACACTCGGTTTACTACGAACCCCCGATACCTTTCACCATTGGAATCGAAAACGATGAGCTGGAAGCCATACAGCAGGAGGACTTCAGGCTCGAAATCCGCGTTACAGGCGAAGAACTTCCCGCCGATGTCTTCATAAACTTCGGTGAGAACACCTACCGCCT
>CAZXWD010000054.1:5015-13238 GCA_964644135.1 uncultured Bacteroidales bacterium
AGATCGAAAACCAGGGGAGCAATACCTATGTGGTTGAAAAAAAGGTGACTGACAACTCTTTCTATTCAGTGGTAACAGCCAACGATTACATGACCAATACCGATTCGCTGGCTTATTCCATCAGTGTCATACCCGACAGTTACCCCACCATTACGGCCGAGCAGTTCCAGGACTCCATCAACGACAAAAGGCTCTATTTCCGGGGCTTCATCAAGGATGACTATGGGTTCAGCAGGCTCACCTACAATTACATGATCAATGAGCAGGGCGGGGACATGCAGGATGGCAGGCCCGAAGTAAAAACCCTCGCCTATGAAAGGAATTCGCTGCAGCAGCCGTTCTTCCATTTCTTCCATCTCGATTCGGCAGGCATAAAGCCAGGTGATGAGATATCATATTATTTCGAAGTATGGGATAATGACAGGGTGAACGGCCCCAAGAAGAGCAGGTCGCAAATGATGACCTACCGTGCACCCACCCTGGAGGAGCTTGAAACAGAAAATGCCGAAAGCCGCGAGGAGATCCGCAGCGACATGGAAAAGGCCATGGACGAGTTGCAGGAACTGCAGAAAGAGATCGACGAGCTCAATAAAAAGCTCCTTCAGAAAGAATCGCTTAACTGGCAGGACAGGCAACAGATCAAGGACCTTCTTGAAAAACAGGAACAGATAGAGAAAAACCTTGAAAATATTGAGCAAAAGAACAAGGAAAAATCCAGAAAGGAACAACAGTATAAAGAAATTGATGAAGAGCTCCTGAGGAAACAGCAGCAGCTTGAAAAACTCTTTGAGGAGATCATGACCGATGAAATGAAGGAATTGTTTGAAGAGCTGGAGAAGCTGATGGAGGAGGTCGACAAGGATAAGGTCAATGAGATGCTCGAAGACATGAAGATGTCGAACGAGGAGCTGGAGAAGCAACTCGACAGGAACCTCGAGCTGTTCAAGCAGCTTGAATTTGAAAAGATGCTGGAGGATGCCATAAACAAGCTCGATGAACTGGCCGAAGAGCAGGAGAAGTTATCGGAAGAGACTGAAAACAAAGCAAAAGAAGATGAAGAATTGCTGAAGGAACAGGAGGAGCTTAACGAAGAGTTTGATGACTGGCGTGAGCAGATGGAAGAGATGCGCAAGAAGAATGAGGAGCTCGAGCGCCAGAACGAGCTGGAAAATACCGACCAGCAGGAAGAGCAGATCCAGGAGGAGCAGCAGGAAAGTACAGGGGATCTGCAAAAGGGGAAAAACAGGAGGGCTTCCGAAAGCCAGAAAGGCGCCTCCGAGAAAATGAAGCAGCTTTCACAACAGCTTCAGCAGATGCAGAGCCAGATGTATGAGGAGAACCTGGGAGAGGATATCGGCGCCCTGAGGGAAATTCTTGAGAACCTCATCCAGTTGTCGTACGACCAGGAAGGGCTTATTTCCGACCTTTCGGATATCTCCATCCAGAACCCGCAGTATGTGGAGATAATGCGGAAGCAGGACCAGATAAGTGACGACATCCAGATGGTGGAAGACTCCCTTTTTGCCCTTAGCAAACGCCAGCCTATGGTGGAACCTTTTGTGATGAAAGAGGTGGAAACCATTGAGAACAACCTCGATAAGGCAATAAAGAGCCTTAACGACAGAAATGTTGGCCAGGCCTCGGGAGAGCAGCAATTTGTGATGACGTCGATCAATAACCTGGCCCTGTTATTATCGGAGGCGCTGGAACAGATGATGAACGCCATGCAGATGCAGGGCTCGGGGCAATGCAAAAAGGGTAATCCTAAGCCCGGCAGCGGCAGCAAGCCGGCATCCATGAAGAACATGAGGCAGATGCAGCAACAGCTAAACCAGCAGATCCAGCAACTGAAAGACGGGATGCAAAAAGGTAAGGGACAGAAGAAGCCCGGCGGACAGCAATCAATGAGCGAGCAACTTGCCCGCATGGCTGCCCAGCAGGCAGCCCTCCGGAGGATGATGGAAGGTTACCAGGAGGAGCTTAAGAAGCAAGGCTTTGGAAATTCTAAAGAGTTGAATTCGCTGATGGAGGAGATGGAAAGGACCGAGACCGAACTGGTCAACAAGATCATTTCCCAGCAGACCCTTGAAAGGCAGAAAGAAATTTTATCAAGACTTTTAAAACACGAACGTGCTGAGTTGGAGAGAGAAAAGGAACAGAAGCGCGAATCGACAGAAGCAAAAGAGGAGATTTACAGTAACCCTGGCGAGTTTTTGGAGTATAAAAGATTAAAATCGCAGGAGGTCGAATTACTCCGGACAGTTCCCCCTAACCTGCGTCCCTATTATAAAAATAAGGTGAATGAGTATTTCTACAATTTTGAGTTAAAGTAAGATGGGGAAGAAAAGAGAGCTGCGATTACCGTCGACCAAAGACCAGATACAAGTTATCGAAAAATTTGTGGAGGAGATCTCCGATGAGTATCACCTCCACGATTCCTATTTCGGCAACATCCTGATCGCACTCACTGAGGCTTTCGACAATGCGGTAAAGCACGGAAATAAGGGGGAAAGCTCAAAGAATGTCCATCTTTTGGTCCAGCCAAAGCCCGATGGGTTACTCTTCAGTGTGATCGACCAGGGGAAAGGGTTTGATTACAAGGAATACGAAGACATGGACACTCTTGTTGAAAAAGGTGAAGCCACCGGCAGGGGGCTGCTTCTTATCCACTCACTTTGCGACGAGGTTACCTTTTCGAACAAGGGCCGCATGATCAGCATGCTCTTCAGGATCACCGGCATAGATTCCGACATTTACGAAAAGCGCTACAACCTCATGCACGATTACTTCAAGAGCCATAAGAGGGTTGGCAGTAGTCGTTAGTTATCAGTTATCAATGATCAGTTATTAGTCAGCAGTGAGTTCTGAGTTATAATGGCTGTTGGCTGTTGGCTTTTGGCTGAGGGCTGATAGCTTTATTAAGCTAAGCGTTAAAGGGTAAGGGAATTGGAATTAAGATTAGTTTGTTTTTTGGGATTTGGATATTGGAATTTGTTTGGGATTGAAATTGATGCTGGGATTTCTTTGCGTGGAAATTATCTGGATGACTGGAAGACTTGAAGAAAGCGGAGGGGCGGAGAAGCAGAGTAGCGGAGAAAATGCTGAAATATTAATTTCTGTTTGCAGGATCCCTGGGAGATTGCGCGATGTAGAAGATTGCACGATTGCTCGATATTCGAAGTATGGCTGCGGGAGATATAAACCTCTTCAGGAAACAGATCCCGGAGGGGTCTCATATTTATAAAAAGAAGGAACCAACCTTATCAACCGACCCCGGAGGGGTCGCATTAAATCGAAAATCGAAAAGAACCTTAAAAATCAGTGTTGAACCAAAAACTTCCCCGAGGAAAGTAATTGGTTATCACTCCTTAAAACAGCAAAATAAACCCCCGGGGAATACAATGAGGTGTTGACTTTAACTTCATTCTGATGTGAAATGTGGATCTCTTCGAGCTTCACACCGGAAATGCTGTAAACCTGGAGTATGGTCCTTCTATTTCTATCAGTGTAAGATTCAAGATTACCAATTCTGAGAAAACCTCCGGCCGGATTAGGGTTACAAATAAGAGGCCCTGCTAATTTTTCAGAACCTCGCTCCAATATACCAACCTCCGGTGTAAGTTCATGATAGAAAGTTGTGAAGGTTTTAGCAGTATCGACGCTATATTCAACGTAAAGTAGAGTGAATGTTGCCGTAGGATCAAGTTTTGCCCTGGACTTATAAAACACTCCGCTTTCAGAACCCGGAGTGAAATTAAATGACCAGAAATCAATTTGCATGGTTTTATGCCTGAGATGCCATGTTTGGCCGTCATCCGAACTGAAGAATACTTTATAATGATCGGGTTGCCATCTTGAAACCAGGTAAACCTCCCCTTCTTCCGCACCCCGGTATAGATCCTCCAAGGCATATCCAGTATACGCTGTATCAATCATCAATCCTTCGCTGAACGTACTTCCGTTATCATAGCTGTAATGAATGAAATATTGATTGTAACCAACATAGGTTCTGTTTATTCCATAAATCGTATTGGAGTCAACCCCGGCAGAAAAGGAAAACTTTACATTGGAGTTTATCGTATCAAAACTTTGACCAAAATCATTGCTCTTTTGAAGGAATCCTTCAGTGGAGAAACCATAATGAAATACCTCCCCTGGGATTTTACCGGCAAAAAAGCTGCCATTTGAAGGTGATACAGCAACCAGCTCCCACGAAACTCCATAATCGTAGCTGATCATAAATTCAGAGGAGTAATATGGCTGGTTATATAAAACCCCAGGCTGGGCATCATCAAATATTTCACCTAATATCAGTTGTGAACCTGGAAACGTGCCATATTCATAATTCAGCTGAAGTGATTCCCCATAATCTTCCGAAAGAAAAAGTGCATAATGTAAATAGCCATCAAAATACCAGTCAATATGGATAAAGATTTCGTTCCCAGAATCACCTCTTATAATTTGGGCATTTACCACAGTATATGAGGAAACCAAAAGAATAAACAGGAAAAGAATTGTCCTTCTCATGATATATTGCAAGCGAATTTAATAAATTAATTTCTGTACAGGCCGCTCAATTGCTAAGTCGTTCAATCGTTCAATCGTCCAATCTTTTATCCGACCCCTCCGGGGTCGCCTGGTGGTTAGTTTTTTCCCTTCTTCATAGAGATGTGATGCCCCATCAATGATTGCGCGATTGCACGATGTAGAAGATTGCACGATATTCGAAGTATGGCTGCGGGATATAAGACTCCTCGGGAGATTGATTCCAGAGTGTCGCATAAATTCAAAAATCGAAAATAAAAAATCGACAATCGACAATCAAAAGGAAAACCACCTGATTATTATTTACAAACTTTCAACTATTTCTTACCTTTATTGAAACCAAATCATCAGCCAATGAGGCCGTTGTTGTTCTTCATTTTTTTCGCATTGCCTGTTTTGCTTGCGGCCCAGGATCAATATCCTCCCTATGGACTGGATATCGATAGCCGGACTCTCGAAATGTCGTGGTCGGAACCCAGGCTTTTGCTGATTGATGAAGATTTTGAAGAAGGGTTGCTCCCGTCGGGCTGGCAGGCATTGTCGCAAGGCATGGGCTGGGTGGTCACGGATGATCCGGTCATTAATAACTGGGAAATCCCGGAAGGAGATGGATGGTTCGCCCTGACCAACGACGACCATGCTCCATACGGTAATGATGGCTCAATGGATTACCTGGTATTGCCACTTTTGGACCTGACTATCGCCGACAGCTTCATGATTACATTTGATGCTTACTTTGACGGTGCGTTCATGCAGTCGGCCGCTGTGGAATACTCCCTGGATAATGGAGAGAGCTGGTCACTCCTTTTTACCATGGATGGCTCACTGAATTGGGAACACTACCGGGCCGACCTGACCGAATTCAGTGGCTCAGGAGGCAGCGATTCGATCCTGATCGCATTCCACTCCGATGACCATGGACAGAAAGGATCGGGTTTTGCCGTTGACAATGTAAAGGTCTTTTCCGACATTTCCCCACAGGATCTTGCTGAGTACCGGATCTATCTTGATGAGGAGGTAATCGATACGGTCACAGAAACATCCTGTCCGCTCCCCGGCCTGAGATATGGAGAACAACATTCAGCCGGCGTTAAGGCAGTATATACTTCGGGGGAGTCCGATATAATATCAGAGGCATTTCTCTCGAATTACCTGATGGCCCCTGATTCAGTCGAGGTCACCGACCATCCCTGGTATCTCGAATTTGCAAGTGTTATCTGGCACTCCCCCCATATACCTCCTCCTTTTGGGAAATATGACCTCTTGTTTGATTTCCCCTCACCAAATGTTTTTATGGATGGAGGTTGTACCGGTTTCAATAACCATATTTACATTAGTTCTGCCTCCAGCGGACAATTTTGTAAGATGGATACCGCAGGTAATATTCTTGAAATCTTCACTATCAATGGAGTCCCGGGGATATATGACCTGGCCCATTGTCCAACCGATCTTTATACATACGGGGGACATGGAGGGACAACCGTCTATAAAATGAACCTGGTAACGCAGGAACTGATCTCTACATTCGATGCCCCAGTAACAGTGAGGGCCCTTGCTTATGATCCATACACGGATGGTTTCTGGGCTACTAACTGGAATGAGGATATTACACTGTTCGACCGGGAGATGAATGTGCTCTCGTCATTTCCCCCTCCCTTTCCTGAACAGATCACCGGGCTGGCATGCGCTGACGTTAAACTGTATGCATTTACTGAAGATCAGGAAGGTAATCTGATTATCCGTGAGATTGAGATGGGATCATGGCAACTCACTGGTGTAAACCTGGATGTCACCTCTATCTCATCAGGGACCGGAAGTCCCGGCGGATTGGATATAATCTGGGGCATGCCCTGGTCCCAGGCTAGTACACTTTGCGGGATTGTCAGGAATGATGTTGTTTTTGGTTTTTTAATCGAAGACGATAATAACCACCATCCTGATGGATACATGGGAAACAATATTTATGATGAAAATGGATGGATAGACTTTGTGCCTGCATGGTGGGGATTTTATCAGTTTCCGAAACCGGAACTTCCAAGTGAAATGGTCTTCTATGTTGATGCCATGTACAATTTGGAAGAATACGGATATCCCGGCGATACAGGTTACTCTGAAAAGGCAGGGCCTGCTTATTACATTGATCTTTACGGGAATGAACTGGACCTTTATGAGGACTGGTCTGATCTTTCTTTCGACACGAACCAGTGGACAACAGGTTCGAACTGGTATATCAGCCATAATTTCGGGAACCCGAAATATGCTGCTACTTTCCGCGGATTGCCAAATCTTGAGGAATACTCATCCTCACTTCTCAGTTTTCCTTTGTTTACCGACAATGATACATGTTGCCGGATCATACTCGAGTATGATATCATGTTGTTGGACGACACTCCCACAGGGGAGCAGTCGTTTGATTTAGAGATATGGACCCATAAGACCCAAACCTGGAAGCTTCTTAAACATTATGAAAACGGAGATTTATGGGAAGATCATCAGCACGACAGCATTGACATTACCCCTGATGCCGCTGATAATTATTTTATGATCCGCTTCCATGCCCATGGCAGTAATTCCAATGAAATCGACTATTGGTGGGTAGATAACATTCAGATTTACAGGCATTGCAAAGAACCCGGTGGGATATCTGCCATAGTAACAGGCGACCAGGAGAATATCGAAATAAGCTGGAACCACCCACAACCAGGGTGGCAGGAGCAGCTACAATGGTGCAGCGATGAAAACTACACGAGTATGGGTGCCGGATTCTTCCAGACATTCCATGCAGCAGTCAGATGGGACACAGCACAGCTTTATGACTTTTATGGTGCATCTGTAACCCAGGCAGACTTGTTCCCAATTGAACAAAATTGTTTTTATACCCTGGAGATCTGGCAGGGCGACAGTGCAGCAGAACTCATTTACCGTGAACCCCTGTCAGGGTATGCTGTTAATGAATGGCTGACGGTGCTGGTTGATCCCCCGGTACCTGTTGATGTAAGCAAAGAGCTTTGGGTGGGATATTCCTACCTGGCCCGTTCAGGCTACCCTATAGCGTTAGATGAAGGTCCTGCAACAGACGGTTATGGTAACTGGCTTAAGGTTGTCAACAATACCTGGAGTACCATTCTCGAGCAAAACCCCAATATCAATTATAATCATAACATAAGGGTACACTTGCAGAAAGAGAAGAGTGATCTTATGGGATATGAACTTTACCGGAGCATCGATAACGGAAGCTTTGAGAAAATAGCAACAACCGGTTCAGAGCTATATAACGATACGGTGACCAGCTGGAACAGTTCATGGTGCTATAAAGTTCGCGCCTTGTGTTCAGCCTCGGCCGAAGACACTGTCAGATCAGCTTTTTCGGAGGTAGATTGCGTTATCCCGGTATCCGTAGAAGAGGATCGTGAAACAAGCGGGATTACCATTTTCCCTAATCCTGCCACTGATCATTTCGTGATCCGGACAGAAGAATTGATCAGTTATATCCGCATTTACAACTCCGGGGGACACCTTATTGAGGAATATTTTGCCGATTCCAATGAAATGATCATCCCTGTAAACAACTGGAAACCGGGTCTGTATTCTGTCATTGTGGGCAACGGCTTTACATCAGGATCCTTTAAGGTTATGGTGATACCGTAATCTGAAAATCTAATATCTGCCTGTCTTTTT
>CAZXWD010000054.1:13338-21206 GCA_964644135.1 uncultured Bacteroidales bacterium
GTCAGTCAAGTCAGTCGTCAGCCATTAAACCCAGAACTCCCAGGACCCCATCACCTGGTACCCATCACCCATCACCCATTTTTTCGATTCACGATTCACGACTCACGACTCACGCTTCACACTTCACAATTATTGCTATCTTTGCTCTAATTTAAACCGATTCTAAATGAAACTGGGCTGTATAAAAGCATCAAACTTCATCATGCCTTCCCTGCCTATGTCCATGCGCTGGTCCTGGTAAGCAAATGCCGGGACGCATCTATTTTCACCTGTAATTTATAACTAATATTGAAGTTGAGGCAAAATTCAAATTATGACTGCCAGGCCCGACATAAGAAAGATACTTGAACACCGTGTTATGGTCCTAGATGGGGCCATGGGCACTATGATACAGCGTTATTCCCTCACCGAAGAGGACTTCCGCGGTGAGCGCTTTAAACAGCATCCCGCCGACCTGAAGGGCAATAACGACATCCTCAGTATTACAAAGCCTGAAATAATAAGGGAAATCCACGAGGAATACCTCGAAGCGGGGGCTGATATTATCGAGACGAACACCTTTAACGGGACTTCCATCTCTCAGCAGGATTATGGTACAGAGAGTCATGCTTACGAGATCAACCGGAAAGCGGCCGAAATTGCAGTATCGGCAGCGGAGAAATTCACCTTGAAGTACCCGGACAAGCCCAGGTATGTGGCCGGCGCCCTCGGGCCCACAAACAAAACAGCATCCCTTTCGCCCAACGTTAACAATCCCGGCTTCAGGGCCACATCCTTCGATGACCTGTATAAAGCTTATTACGAACAGGCTCAAGGATTGATGGATGGCGGAGCGGATATCCTCCTTGTTGAAACTGTTTTTGATACGCTGAACGCCAAGGCGGCGCTTTATGCTATTTCAGACATTTTTACTGATAAGGGACGGGAATTGCCTGTGATGGTTTCAGGCACCATCACCGACGCCAGCGGAAGGACTCTCTCCGGTCAGACAGCCGAGGCATTCCTTTTTTCCGTTTCGCACATGGACCTGCTCAGTGTAGGCTTCAACTGTGCCCTCGGCGCAAAGGAACTGAGGCCTTTCGTCGAAGAAATAGCCGCAAAAGCGCCTTTTTATACAAGCGTTTATCCCAATGCCGGACTGCCCAACCAGTTCGGGGAATATGACGACACACCGGAAGAAATGGCCCCTTTTGTCAGGGATTTCCTGGAGAACAGGTTCGTGAACATCATAGGCGGTTGCTGCGGCACCACTCCTGAGCATATCAGGAAATTTGCCAGGATCGCCACAGGGATGAAGCCCCGTGAAGTGCCGCCTCCCAAGGACACCCTTCAGCTCAGCGGCCTGGAGCCCCTCACCGTGTTCAAGGGGAGCAACTTCATTAATGTGGGCGAACGCACCAATGTATCCGGTTCGAAGAAATTTGCCCGCCTGATCAGGGACGAGAAGTACGAAGATGCCCTCACCGTGGCAAGGGACCAGGTGGAAGGCGGCGCCCAGGTGCTTGATGTGAACATGGACGACGCCATGCTCGAATCAAAAGAGGTCATGGTCAAATTCCTCAATCTTGTCATGGCAGAACCTGAAATTGCCAGGCTGCCTGTGATGGTCGATTCATCAAAATGGGAAGTGATCGAAGCAGGTTTGAAATGCCTGCAGGGCAAAGCCATTGTGAACTCCATCAGCCTTAAGGACGGTGAAGGGCCTTTCATCGAAAAAGCACGGAAAATCAGGAATTACGGGGCGGCCGTCATTGTAATGGCTTTCGACGAAAAGGGGCAGGCAGTCAGCTTTGAGAAAAAGGTCGAAATTTGCAGCCGCTCTTACAAACTGCTCACTGAAAAAGTAAGGTTCCCGGCCCACGATATCATCTTCGACCCCAATATTCTCACAGTCGCCACAGGCATGGAGGAGCATAATAACTATGCAATGGATTTCATCAGGGCAACCCGTTGGATAAAAGAAAACCTGCCACACGCCAAAGTGAGCGGAGGGGTCAGCAACCTCTCGTTTTCATTCAGGGGCAACAACATTGTGAGGGAGGCCATGCATTCGGCTTTCCTTTATCATGCAGTGAATGCCGGTATGGACATGGGCATTGTGAACCCGGGCATGCTCCAGGTTTACGATGACATCCCGAAAGACCTACTTGAACTGGTGGAGGATGTGATCCTTAACCGGAGAAAAGATGCCACTGAGCGGCTGATAGCCTTTGCCGAAAAAGTAAAAGATAAAGGTGAAGAGGTGATAAGAAAGGACGAGTGGAGGGAATGGGCCGTTGAGGAAAGGTTAAAGCATGCCCTCGTCAAAGGGATCGTTGATCATATTGAAAATGATACCGAGGAGGCAAGGCAGAAATTCCCGCGTGCCCTGAACCTGATCGAAGGTCCGCTGATGGACGGGATGAACATCGTGGGCGACCTTTTCGGCTCGGGTAAAATGTTCCTTCCACAGGTGGTGAAAAGCGCGAGGGTGATGAAAAAAGCCGTGGCTTACCTGGAACCTTTCATTGAAAGGGAGAAGGCTGAAGACAACTCAGAAGGGCGGGGCAATAAGATATTGCTTGCCACGGTGAAAGGGGATGTGCACGACATAGGCAAGAACATAGTGGGTGTTGTGCTGGGGTGCAATAACTACGAGGTGATCGACCTGGGCGTGATGGTGCCTGCTGAAAAGATACTGGATACTGCCCGGAAAGAAAAGGTCGACATTATCGGGCTGAGCGGGCTCATTACTCCCTCACTTGAGGAAATGGTGCATGTGGCTTCCGAAATGGAGAGGCAGCACTTTTCGTTGCCTTTGCTGATCGGTGGTGCAACCACTTCCGAAATTCATACGGCAGTAAAAATAGAGCCACAGTACAGTCATCCGGTCATCCATGTGAAGGATGCATCGAGGTGTGTGGGCGTACTCAATAATTTACTGTCGGATGAACTGAAAGCCCCTTTTACAGCGGAGGTATCCCAACGCTATGTGCAGCTAAGGGAAAAGCACGAATCGAAACAAAAAAAGCCCGGTTTGCTGTTACTGACAGAAGCAAGGAAAAACAAATTTGTTCATGAGTTCTCCCGGGAGGATATTGTAAAACCGGCATTCCTGGGCAACAAGGTCTTTAGTGACGAGGACCTCAGAACGCTCAGCAGTTACATCGACTGGACCTTCTTCTTCCACGCCTGGCGCATACCCGGTAAATACCCTGCGATCTTTGATGATCCGGTCAAAGGCATTGAGGCAAAGAAATTGTTTGACGATGCAAACCAACTCCTGGAAAGGATCATCAGTGAAAAAATGCTGAAAGCGGAAGGCGTTGTTGGTTTCTACCCGGCAGTGTCGGCAGGTGATGATGTGAAAGTGCTGGATAAAGAGGCGAAAAATGTACTGAGTTATTTCCGGTTCCTCAGGAACCAGCAAAAGAAGGAAACCGGGCTGCCCAACCCCTGCCTTGCTGATTTCATTGCACCGGAATCATCGGGTATGTTTGATTACATAGGTGGGTTTGCTGTTACTGCAGGTGTCGGTATCGAAAAGTGGACAAAGCATTTTGAAGAAAAGCATGACGATTACAACAGTATCATGCTGAAGATCCTGGCCGACAGGCTTGCCGAGGCATATGCCGAGATGATGCACGAAAGGGTGAGAAAGGAATTATGGGGATATGCCGGTGAAGAGGACCTTTCGGTTGTACAGCTTCTGAAGGAGGAGTACCAGGGGATCCGTCCGGCCCCCGGTTATCCGGCCTGTCCTGAACATTCAGAGAAAAGGACACTTTTCGATCTCCTGGAAGTGGAACAGAAAACAGCGATAAAACTTACGGAGAATTATGCGATGTATCCGGCAGCTTCGGTAAGCGGCTACTATTTTATGCACCCGTTTTCAAGGTATTTCAATCTTGGAAAGATAACCGAAGAACAGGTCATTGATTACGCAAAGCGGAAGGGCATAAGCAAGAAATATGCAGAACGCCTCCTCGCCCCGGTGCTATCGTATAAATAAAATTGTTTTTTAAAACTCAGAACTCAGAACTCAAAACTCAGAACTGAAAAAAATGAGAGTGGTTGAAGCCATAGAAAGATCGAACGGCAAGACGTTGTTTACCTTCGAGATACTGCCTCCTGAGAAGGGGGCCGATATCAAATCCATATACGACCATATCGACCCTTTGATGGAGTTCGACCCGAAGTTCATCGAGGTAACGTACCATAGGGAGGAGGTGAAGTTCAGGGAGTACCCCGATGGCCGAATTGAAAAGAAGGTACTCAGGAAAAGGCCGGGGACCGTAGGGATTTCAGCGGCCATCAAATATAAGTACAAAGTTGAGGTTATTCCGCATATAATCTGTGGAGGGTTTACGAAAGAAGAAACCGAGAATGGCCTTATCGACCTGCATTTTCTCGGCATACAAAATGTTCTGGCAGTTAGGGGCGATAACCTGCCGGGAGATAAGTTTTTCAGGCCCACCAAAGGAGGCCATGTATATACTTCCGACCTGATCAGGCAGGTCATAAACCTGAACCGGGGGGTCTATCTCGATGAAGAGATACAAAACGTCCACCCCACCAACTTTTCTATCGGCGTTGCCGGTTATCCCGAAAAGCACGTTGAAGCGCCCAATATGCAGACCGATATAAAATTCCTTAAGGAAAAAGTGGATGCCGGGGCTGATTATATAGTGACTCAGATGTTTTTCGATAATTCAAAATATTTTGAATTTGTTGACCTTTGCAGGAAAGCCGGCATCGATGTGCCCATCATCCCCGGGCTCAAGCCAATTTCAACCAAAAAGCAATTGTCGACCCTGCCCAAGACTTTCAACATTTCCATTCCCGAACCACTTCAAAAGGAGATCGACAGGTGCAGCGATAATGAAGAAGCACGCCGGGTTGGGATCGAATGGGCAATTGAGCAGTCGAAAGAGCTTGCTGCAAAGGGTGCCCCGGTCCTTCACTATTATACTATGGGAAGAAGTGATAATATACGGGAGATTGCCAGCGCTGTATTTTGATCCGGGCCGGGGGGTTGAATATTTTTTTTGATCTAAAAGGGTTATTGATTAGTTTTACGCCCGTTTTTATCAGGTTTGAATTTTATTGAGAACAATATCATTATTAGTTGAGCTTCTGCTCAGGTTTTATGGTGCCAGTGAGATAGACATGTGCCGGAGTAGGTACAGAGCATCTGATTTCAGTTAATGGAAAATCGAAGAACCATACATCCGGTAAAAAAGTGGGCTGTTTCCCTGAGGGTTTTTTCCTTGCCTTTTGTTGTATTACCATATGCCCTGGGTGTCCTCATTGCTGCATATGTTGAGGGATCTACTTTCAACCCGGTTATCAATATCATGGCCTTCATCCCTGTTTTCCTAATTTTTTCTGCGGCAAACCTACAGAGTGACATCATCGATTACAGGAAAGGGATTGATGTGATAGCCAATGATTTCAGCGGGGGTATTGTCAGGAAATGGATCTCGGTGAGAAAAGCAATGTATGTGGTAATCCTGCTGTATTTAGCTTCTTTACTGTCAGGCATCTTCCTTTTGTTCATGATCGGTACGGTGATGATCCCGTTCCTGTTATCGGGTTTCTTTCTGAGCCTTTTCTATTCAGCAGGGGACAAATTTGCCTTTAAGTATAACGTAACGGGGGAATGGTTCATTTTCGGGGGGTTTGGTATTCTCATCCCTTTATACGGTTTTGCGATGAATACTGGTTATATTTCCCTTTCTCCGCTAATCATATCCCTGCCATCAGCTTTTCTTATTGCTGCGGTAAAACATGCGAATAACTGGATAGCGGTACTTACACCAGGCAATCTCGAAAAAGGCACTACTGCATACTACATGAGCAGTGTTGCTTCCAGGGTCTATTATTATTCAATGATCGGCATCCCTTACCTATTGACCGGAATGGTTGCACTGGGGATTTTTCATCAATTGAACTGGGTGCCGGGATCCATTTACATCACACTTTTCACCCTGCCTCTTTTCATTCTGCTGCTAAGAAAAGCCATGAAGCGTAAAAGGATCAATCCCCGGAACCGTATTTTCGGTCTCGACAGCATAACGGCACTGTTGTACATCTTGTTTACATCCCTGTGCTGTCTTGCGCTGATCATTGGCTAGAGAGATTTTTTTTTTGTAAACTTGCAAAGTTGAAAAACCAATAAGTTATTCAGGATCAGACAATTTACTAATACTAATGACTGAAATATCTAAAGTATCCTTTTTGAAGAAGTGGTGGATATCGGTTCGCCCTTTTGCTTTCCCTGCTTCCACAATGCCGGTGATATTCGGTACTGTTCTTGCTGTTATTTACGGAGGCCATGAATTCAAGCCATTATTGTTCATTTTTGGGTTCCTGGCCATGGTCCTTCTGCATTCAGGGGCCAATATCTTAAGCGATATTTACGATTACAGGAAAGGTCTTGATAAGCATGCCTCACCGGTAAGCGGAGGCATCATCCGCGGGATAATAACCATAAAAGAGGCCAGGATAGCTTCGATAATCATGTTCGTAATAGGTTCAGCAATTGGGCTGGTGCTGACTTACATTACAGGTATCTGGCTCCTTGTTATCGGACTGGTCGGGTTGTTCGTGGGGGTGTTCTACACGACCAACACTCCCCTTTCGATGAAATACCATGGGCTGGGCGACCTGGCTGTATTTCTCAATTTTGGCATGCTTGGCTCTTTGGGAGCCTACTATGTTCAATCTTCTGAACTATCGTGGATACCCGTAATCTGGTCAGTGCCAATGTCGACGCTTGTTATTGCCATCCTTCATGCCAATAACTGGAGGGACATTGAATCGGACAAAAGCGCCCATATTTTTACTGTTGCCTCGTTGCTTGGTGACAAGAGTTCCTTGAGATACTATGGATTCCTTATTTACGGACCTTTTATCATGGTTCTGGGCTTGATACTGGTCCCGTATTTGCTCATTCCCGATCTGGCTGCAATGCCTTTGACATTTCTTATAACGATGCTTGCCCTACCGTTGGCTTTTAAGCTCTGGCGCAAAGCCCTGAACCGGGAAAAACCCGATAACCCGCTCGATTTCATCGCCCTCGATGGAGCTACTGCCAAGCTGAACCTTGCTTTTGGTGGGCTTTGCACTGTCGCACTGATCCTTCATGCCATAATCGGAAACATTCTGTAAATGCCGGAGAACAATTATGTTTCAAATCCAAAGCTGGGGACCATAATTTTTCTTTCCCTGGTCCTCTTTATTCCGCTTTTTATTTTTCGGGAGATCGGTGCCTTTGATTTCTGGTGGTGGATGAGTGCCAACATCATAGTGATGATATCCCTGTCGTTTGTGATGGATCCCGGCTACCTGGATATTTTGAAGGAGGATTTGAGTAATCAACCCTGGCGGAAGATCATCTATGGCGTTTTATCGGCTGTAATGCTGTATCTTGTTTTCTGGGTTGGAAATTATTTATCGCGTAGGTGGTTTGGTTTTGCAGGGGAGGGCATTGAGAACGTATATAATTTCAAGGGTGATGCAGCTTTTTACCGGATATTGGTGTTGATGGGCCTAATTATAGGGCCGGGCGAAGAGATCTTCTGGAGGGGTGTTTTACAGAGATGGCTGGGTAATCGTTTCGGACAGTTAAGCGGGTTTGTGGCAGCAACGTTGATCTATACCGGCGTTCATGTTTTTTCTTTCAACCCGATGCTCATTTTGGCTGCTTTTGTTGCCGGTTTGTTCTGGGGTTTTATGTACTACCGTTATAAATCCTTGTTGGCCAATGTGGTAAGCCATACCTTGTGGGATGTGGCTGTATTTTTGGTTTTTCCTTTTTCCTGACAGGGATGACATCTGGAAGACATCTCTAAGTCACCCCATCCCTCAAACCGGTAAATTCTTCA
>CAZXWD010000055.1:0-7427 GCA_964644135.1 uncultured Bacteroidales bacterium
AATTAATAATTAATAATGAGTTCCCTCCGAAAAGTCTCTTTTAATTATTTGTAAAATTTTTTGATTTCTATTTTATGGATAATTAGCGTATTGTTAAATATCTTATTCGTGCATTCGTGGCTTAGATAACTTTTCTGAGTGGGTTCATTATTCATTGTTCATTGTTAATTTATAAAAGATTCCCCTGCTCAGCCTAACGGGCTCTATCTTTCCTTCTTCTTCGAGTACAGAAAGGTATTTATTCACTTCATTGACGTGCAGCCCAAGTATGTCGGCTATATCTTCCACTGTGCAGGGTCTGCGCTCAATGGTTTCCCTTATAGCATTTTCGTGGTCTTTGCGGTACGATTTTTTTTCTTTTCTTTCAGGTGGTCTTGCAATTATCTCAACATTTTCGAGCCCCCACATTTCAATTATTTCATTCAGGTTATCCAGGCTGGCAGCTTCCAGGTCGGCCTTGGTTCCCGGGCGATCGAGGGTATTTAGCTGGATCCTGTCAGGATTGATCCGTATAAGTGCGTCCCTGAGAAGCATGAGGTCTTCCACTTTATCGTTATAGCCGGGGATGATCATTACTTCAAGCCATACCTGGCCCTTGAATTCTTCCGTAAATTTTACCAGTCCTTCGATATATTCTTCCAGTCTGATACCGGGGTGCGGCCGGTCGATCTTTCTGAAAGCTTTTGTGCTTGCAGCATCCAGCGAGGGAAGAACCAGGTCGGCAGGCATTATCTCCTGCCTTACGTTTTCATCCGAAAGAAGGCTCCCGTTTGTAAGAACGGCCAGCGGGATGTCAGGATAATCCTCTTTGATGAATTTGATCACCTCCCCTATTCGGGAATTAAGGGTTGGTTCGCCGGCACCTGAAAATGTGATATAATCGGGCGCCGGGTTTTCCCTGAGAAACTCCTTAAGTTCAGTGATGACTTCATCTACCGGAACATACTCCTTTCTTTCAGAAGTATGTACTGTGGTCTTTCCGCATTCACAGTAAACGCAATTGAATGAGCAGACTTTATGTGGGACCATATCCACCCCGAGCGACATTCCCAGCCGCCTTGAAGGCACCGGCCCGAAAAGATGTGCAGGCATAAAGAAATGATTTAACCAGGGACCAAAGGTATTGAACTAATCTGTATCTCTTTGAATTTTCACTTGCGCTTTTCTTCAAGCAGTTCTTCCCTGATCATCGGCTTACCGCAGTTGGGGCATTTGATCGTTGTACATTTCACGCCTCTCTGGTGGGTCATCCTTTCGCCGCATTTTGCACAAACACAATACCCTCCGGGGCCGTAAGCACCACCTTTGTTTCTTCCTTTCCCTGTTCCATTATTCATACTGTCTGGTTTTTAGTGATTGACAGCTCTCAGTTTTTGTCCTTGTTCTTCTTTTCTTTTAGCCGGGATAGTTCATCCCGGGCCCTGTCAAGCTGTTGCTTCAGGAAACCGATTTCATCCTCAAGCAGCTCTTCCCTGGAGCCCTCCTGGATTTCTGACCGCCAGCCCCGACCCCAACGGTTCCCGGCTCCTTTTCCAAAACGGGCCCTTCGTCCAAAACCACCTCCACGTCCATACCCTCGCTGCATTGTTTCTTCATTCGCACACGGGCCTAAGCCCCAACCTGTTGCAGGGCCCATTCCGCGCGGCCCTGTTCCGTCTCTTCCTGGCATAATATCCTCCTTTTTTTAAATGTTTCTGTTTGCACAACACTTTCCATGACCAAAACCTCCGGCCAGGTTAATGAGGTTCTTCGAATGACACTCAGGGCATTCCGTTACCTGCGACATGAAGTCTGTATTAAACATATGCCCGCAATCATGGCAACGAAGTATGTTTTGCCTGAAGTGAACATTTCCTCCTTCAATTCTCAGCTTCTGGCCTGTTATTAGAAATTCGGCAATTTTTTTCCGGGCCTTTTCAATAAGCCTCGTAAAAGTCGGACGTGAGATCTCCATTTCAGCCGAAGCTTCCTCCTGCGACATGCCGAGATAATCGGCGAGCCTGAAAGCTTCATATTCATCCAGCGATAGCTGTATCTCATTCAGGAAACGTCCTGACACACCTATTGGCTTGAACTCATTAAAAAGTGGCGGAAGATGCACTATCCTGTCGATTTCCGGTCTTGGCATAGATTATTTTTATTAGTTAATAAGGCAAATATAATAAACATATGTTCATTATAAAAGTCTTTTCCAAAAAAAAATTCAAAAGCAATTATCTCAAATCTCAACTCTCAACTCTAAACTCTAAATCGAGTGTTTTCCTATCTTTGCCCTTTCAAATCCCTCACCTATGATCCTCTATTTCAGAACAGGCAAATCATTGGTCTATGCAGTGGAAATAGACCATAAACCCGAAAAGTCAGAGATCAGCAAGCTTACCTGGTTGCTTGACAATGCAAGTTATGTTGAATCAGAAAGCCTGGAAGGAACGTTCACCGGGCCGCGTAAGGAAATGGTCACCCCCTGGAGCACCAATGCAGTTGAAATAACACAGAATATGGGGATCAGCGGCATTAAAAGAATAGAAGAATTTTCCTCTGCCATATCGGAAGCCCCGGCCTATGACCCGATGCTTCAGCAGGTATACCGGGGGCTGGACCAGCATCTGTTCACCATCGACCGCAGCCCCGATCCGGTGCTGGAAGTAAAAAATATTGCAGAATACAATGAGGAAGAGGGACTAGCATTGAGTGACGGCGAGGTGGAATACCTTAACGAAGTAAGCAAAAAACTGGGGCGCAACCTGACCGACAGTGAAGTATATGGGTTCGCGCAGGTGAATTCAGAGCACTGCAGGCATAAGATCTTCAATGGAACCTTCATCATCGACGGAAAAGAACAGCCTGAAACACTCTTCAGCTTCATCAAAAAAACTTCAAAGGCAAATCCCAACAGGCTGGTTTCGGCTTACAAAGACAATGTAGCTTTTATCGAAGGCCCTGAAATAGAGCAATTCTCACCGGCAAACCAGGACAAGCCCGACTTTTTCGTCATAAAGGACATCAAGTCTGTCATCTCGCTCAAGGCCGAAACACATAATTTTCCCACTACAGTTGAGCCTTTCAACGGGGCCTCCACCGGATCAGGAGGAGAGATCCGCGACCGGATGGCAGGAGGTAAAGGGAGCCTGCCCCTGGCCGGAACAGCGGTTTATATGACTTCCTATCCTCGGACAGAAAAAGACAGGCCATGGGAATCACCTTTCAAACCAAGGAAATGGTTATACCAGAGCCCCGAAGACATCCTTATAAAAGCTTCCAACGGGGCTTCCGATTTCGGGAATAAGTTCGGACAGCCGCTGATATGCGGCAGTGTCCTCACTTTTGAACACCTTGACGGGAAAAAGGAATTTGGCTATGACAAGGTGATAATGCTTGCCGGAGGCATAGGTTCAGGCAAAAAAGACGACAGCCTGAAGGGAGAGCCTCAAAAGGGTGAACGAATAATCGTCATGGGTGGCGACAACTACAGGATCGGGATGGGGGGCGGTGCCGTTTCATCGGTTGCAACAGGTGAATATGGCAACACAATAGAGCTGAATGCTGTTCAGCGGGCCAACCCCGAAATGCAAAAAAGGGTTTATAATGCCATACGTGCACTTGCCGAAATGGACAAAAATCCTGTAACATCCATTCATGACCATGGTGCAGGCGGGCACCTGAACTCCATTTCTGAACTTGTGGAAGCTACCGGGGGAAAAGTTTACATGGCGGAACTGCCTGTTGGTGATCCTACCCTCAGTGATAAGGAGATCATTGGCAATGAATCGCAGGAACGTATGGGGTTGCTGATCAAGGAAGAAGACCTGCCGCTCCTGAAACGAATTGCGGAAAGGGAAAGGGCACCTGTTTTTGACGTGGGTACAACTACCGGAGACCAGCAATTCTCATTCATTAATAAGGAAAATAAAAAGCCATTCGACCTTCACCTTGCTTATCTTTTTGGTAATCCTCCAAAAACTGTACTGGAAGATAAGTCATTACCCGTCGAATTCAATGACCCGGAATATAATCCCCGTGGTGTTGAAGATTATATCGAAACAGTTCTGCAGCTTGAAGCCGTAGCCTGCAAAGACTGGCTTACCAACAAAGTGGACCGGGCTGTAACCGGGAGGATAGCAAAGCAACAATGTGCCGGAACGGTTCAACTGCCACTCAATAACCTTGGTGCTGTTGCGCTCGACTATAAAGGGGAAAAGGGTATAGCAACCGCTATCGGCCATGCCCCTGTGGCTGGCCTCATCGACCCAGCCGCAGGAAGCATGTTATCGGTTGCTGAATCACTCACCAACATCATATGGGCACCGATAGAAGGAGGTCTGAAAGGGATTTCACTCAGCGCCAACTGGATGTGGCCTGCAAGGAACGAAGGGGAAAATGCACGTCTTTATGAAGCTGTAGAAGCAATCAGTGATTTCAGCATTAAACTTGGCATCAACATTCCCACGGGTAAGGATTCACTTTCGATGACACAGAAGTACCCCGGTGGCGAAAAAGTCTTCTCACCCGGAACAGTCATTGTATCAGCAGCAGGTCCTGTAACAGATGTAAAGAAAATCGTTGAGCCTGTGATGAGGCCCGATACGGATTCGTACCTGCTCTACCTGGACCTTTCGAACGACGATTATAAAATTGGTGGCAGCAGTTTTGCCCAGTCTATGGGAAAAATAGGGAAAGAGGCTCCGCTGATCAAGGATCCGGAATATTTTGCCGGGGTCTTTGATACCATACAAGAACTCATCGGTGAAGGAAAGATAATGGCCGGGCATGATATTTCTGCAGGGGGAATGATAACCACACTGCTGGAAATGACCTTTGCAAGGAATGACACAGGCATGCGGCTCGACCTTGGGTCATTGCCGGTTGGAAATACAGCTCTCGCCCTTTTTGCAGAGAACCCGGGACTGATACTCCAGGTTAAAGACCTGCAGGGTGTAACCTCTCTTTTTCACGAAAAAGGAATTAATTATCATATTATCGGAAAACCCGTAAGGGACAGGATCATCTTCATCAAGCACAATAACTTCCATTATGAGCTGAACATCAACACACTAAGGGATGCCTGGTATAAATCGTCGTACCTGCTCGACCGAAAGCAAAGCGGTGAAGGACACGCTGCCGAAAGGTACCGGAATTATAAAAATTTGGAACTGAATTATGATTTTCCTTCAGTTTTCAAGGGTACGTTCGAGGAATATGGAATTGATCCCGGGAGAAGGCAATCCACTGGTTTGAGAGCTGCCATTATCCGTGAGAAAGGGGTGAATGGTGACAGGGAAATGGCTTATTCCCTTTATCTTGCCGGTTTCGATGTGAAGGATGTCCATATGACAGACCTGATCGCAGGCAGGGAAACCCTTGAGGACATCAATTTGATAGTATTCGTGGGTGGATTCTCGAATTCTGATGTACTTGGTTCAGCCAAAGGCTGGGCAGGGGCTTTCCTTTATAATGAAAAAGCCAAAAAGGCCCTTGACAAGTTCTATTCCCGAAAGGATACACTTAGCCTGGGAGTTTGCAATGGTTGCCAGTTAATGGTTGAATTGGGGCTTGTATATCCCGGGCATGATAAAAAACCAAAAATGAAGTTGAACGACTCGGGTAAATTTGAATCCGGTTTCGTAAACGTCACAGTGCAGGAAAACAACTCGGTAATGCTGAAATCCCTGTCAGGATCGAGACTGGGGATATGGATCCAGCATGCAGAGGGTAAGTTTATTCTTCCTTATGAGGAAAACGAATACAACATACCCATGAAATTCTCTTATGATGAATTCCCGGGCAACCCGAATGGCTCGGATTACAGCACTGCTGCTATCTGTTCAGATGACGGAAGGCACCTTGCTATGATGCCGCACCTGGAAAGGGCTTTCATGCCATGGCAGTGGGCCAGCTATCCTGATGAAAGAAATGCCGATAAGGTTTCACCCTGGATTGAAGCCTTTGTAAACGCAAGGCTCTGGGTCAGTAAGAATAAACAAGGCCGATAGAGATATCGATGAACATGGTATTGTCCTGCTCATTATCGTTGTATGTCAGGTAATTGAACCTGCCCTTGATCTGCGCCCCCCATTCTGACATGTCGCCAAAAGGAATGATCGCCCCCACCTCCGGGGTAAGGCCGAAATTCCATTTCTTTTCTTCAAATACATAAAACCCTATCTCCCTGCGTTTTTCATTGTAGCTGGTACCGATGCTCAGGCCTGCAAAAGGCTGTATGAAGGCATCAGGCAGGAAATAGTAATGGGCAACAACCCTCAGGGGCACGCTGTAGTAATAGTTGAATATCGAAGATGTGAGGGATCCGCCATCGAAGATATAGGTATCCCTGTCGAACTCTTCATAAAAGGCATACCAGCCAACTGACCCCCCAACGGCAAGGTTGTCATTTATTACGCCTTTTAACTCAAAATGCCACCCCCTGTAGCCTGGTTCTGAAATAAAATCATTAAACTCCCCTATCGGAAAGCTGGCATTGTATTCAATACTGAAGAGGCCCCTTTCCAGGAACCTGTTGTTAATTGCAGCCGGTTCGCGTGTTTCAACCATCATACTTTTACCCGGTTCTGTTTCCTGCATAGAAATGTCCTGGGCAGTCAAATTAAATAGTAAGGCAATTATGAATGTAGCTGTTAATATCTTTTTCATTGTCGTGATCTCCTTAATTGGTTTTTAATTGCTCAGATAAGGTGAATTCTCAAAGGCTTCGTTGATACCTCTTACGGCCCTGTCTTCGTTATATTCCGTGGTGCTGCCCAAAATACCGGTAATGGTTGCCTGCCAGCGGAAATAAACGGTCGGGAAATCCTCAGGTGGTATGTCTTCCAGTTCTTCTTCTGTTTTTCCTTCAATGAATTCCTGGTACTCCCTCACCGAAGCCCCATCGGCCATTTCAATGAGCACGGTACCTGTTTGATGCTGATAAACCTGGTAACCCCAGGGATAGGAACCATACCATGGATCCCACCAGCCACCGTACCAGTACCAGTAATCGGGATAGTATCCCCACCAGCCGGGTGAGCTGACAATGGTAGTTGTATTCACAAATGTAGCAACCAGGTTCACTCCAAAGTCATAATTATCGTCCTTAGTTACTTCTGTGTAGCCCAGTTCATTAAATTTTTGGGCCACATACTCCCTTATTTTATCACTGGTACCTCCCGGCTCAAAAAATTCTTCCTTCTGTTCCTTTGTCAGGTAATTTGTGATAAGACCTACGGAATCCCGCACAGCAAAAGTGTTGTAGGGCCCGAAATCGAATTCTGTGTCGTAATAGGTCAGCGTGATATCCAGATCATCCAGATAAACGCTGTCATTTGTCTTGAAACATGAGGTAAGAAATACCCCGGCAATCATAAGAAGTGCTAATGCCCTGAAAATAAAGCGATAATGCATAATTAGGTTATTTATTGATTTATTAAGATCAA
>CAZXWD010000055.1:7527-20916 GCA_964644135.1 uncultured Bacteroidales bacterium
CTGGGTCATGTTTTTGAAGGCGAAGGCTTTACACCAAAAAATACCCGTCATTGTGTCAATTCTGTCTCCATGAACTTTGTCCCCGAATCGCAGGCCCGGGAACCTGAAAAGGAAGTGGGCCGGGCAATTTTTGCCGCCGGGTGCTTCTGGGGTGTTGAACATTACTTTAAAACTTTGGAAGGTGTTAAATCTACCCGTGTAGGCTATACCGGGGGTCACATTAAAGATCCGTCCTACGAGGAAGTCTGCAGAAAAACAACAGGCCATGCCGAAGCCCTTGAAGTTGTTTATGATCCGGATAAGATCACATTTGAGGAACTTGCCAGGTTCTTTTTCGAGATACATGATCCTACCCAGGTCGACCGCCAGGGCCCGGATATCGGTGAGCAGTACCGGTCTGAAATTTTCTATATTGATGAAAACCAGAAAAATATCTCCGAAAAACTCATCAAAATTCTCGAGGATAAAGGACTTGACATAGCAACAAAACTAACTCCAGCAACGGAATTTTATCCTGCTGAGAACTACCACCAGGATTATTATGACAAGACAGGAGGCGTTCCTTACTGTCATACCTATACGAAAAGGTTTTAAAAGGGACGATGTCCCTTTTAAAATGGGACATCGTCCCTATAAAAATTATTACATTTGCCGGTTATGGAAACATACCGTCAATCCCGGTCGATCTCTGTTCTTATCACCGTAATAGCCTATGCAATTGCAGTTTTAGCAGCAGTGTACACATTCAGGTATTTTGGGACCTACAGCCTTGTAGCAAAGATAGCTCTCGCTGACCTTGCAGGTACGGTCACGATTTTTATTTTTTCGATGCTTCTGAATAATTCAAGCATGTACGATCCGTACTGGAGCGTTAAACCTGTGATTATTGCAGCTTTTCTATTTTCTATGGCCCCTTCCGGAGAGTGGGTGATATTCAGGTGGGTGATGTTTTTCCTGATTTTTCTTTACGGTCTGAGGCTGACAACAAATTTTTACAGGGGCTGGCAAGGGCTGATCCATGAAGACTGGAGGTATTCTGATTTTAGGGAACAGTTCCCCGGATTTTACTGGATCATCAGTTTCCTGGGAATTCACTTATTTCCAACCCTGATGGTATTCCTGGGCTGCCTCCCGATGATACCGGCTTTCACGGCAACCGGGATGGAGTTTCCACTGCTCGCCTTTGCCGGGCTGATAGTATTGCTGGGTGCTGTGTTGCTGGCTTTTATTGCTGACGAACAACTCAGAAAAATAAAAAAGATACCTTCCGGTAACAGGAAGATGACAGGATTGTGGCGGTTAAGCAGGCATCCCAATTACCTGGGTGAGATCCTCACCTGGTGGGGTATATTCCTCGCCGGCCTGTCGTTTGGCATGGAATTCCTCTGGACAGGAATAGGGGCAGTGGCCATTACCCTGCTGTTCGTTTTTATCAGTATCCCGTTGATGGAAAAACATCTGCTTAAAAAAAATAAGGATTATGAAAAGTACCGCGCAGAAGTTCCTGCGCTGTTACCACTGAAATACAAAAGCAGGAAATAAAAAAGATCAATTTAGATGAATAAGATAGTCCTGATTACCGGTGCTACAGCAGGCATCGGTGAAGCGTGTGCAACAGAATTTGCCAGGAATGGATATGACCTGATCATCAACGGCCGGAGGGAAGACAGGTTGAAAAAACTGAGCACCTCCCTTGAAAAACAATTTGATATCGATGTATTGCCCCTGGTTTTTGATGTGCGCGACAGAAAATCTGTGGAAGATATTTTCACCGACCTGCCGCCTGAATGGATGAAGATCAATGTACTGGTCAACAATGCCGGCCTTGCTTCGGGGCTTGACCCCTTGCAGGAAGGTGATCCTGATGATTGGGAAAAGATGATCGACACCAATGTCAAAGGACTTCTTTATGTGACCCATCATGTTGTCAGGGGCATGGTCGAGAGAGGCGAAGGGCATATTATAAATGTTGGCTCCCTCGCGGGAAAGGAAGTGTATCCGGGAGGAAATGTATATTGCGCATCAAAGCATGCAGTAGATGCCATTACTAAAGGCCTCCGCATCGACCTGGTAGGTACAGGGGTGAAAGTTACCCAGATCTCGCCGGGACTTGTCGAAACCGAGTTCTCAGTGGTCAGGTTCAAGGGTGACGAAGAAAAGGCAAAAAAGGTTTATGAGGGCTACGAACCTTTGACCGCCAAAGATGTTGCAGAACAGATCTTTTATGTTGCCTCTCTCCCGAAAAGGGTCAATATCAACGATCTTGTATTAACAGCCCTTGACCAGGCTAATTCATATATTGTCAAAAAAGAGGTTTAATCATATATAAAATTGATTATCAGCACCTTTGTCTTTATTTTAGACATTTACATTCTTTTTTTTTCTATCTTTGCAGCCGTCTTAATGAAACCCGGGTATAATCATGGAAGTCAAAAGGCTTTTCGATCTTTTACCTTTTCATAAAGAGAATTTTCCTCTCAAAGAAGATTTCATAGCAGGTAAGGAAGATGGCCGGTGGATAAAATATAACATCGACCAATACATCGAGAAAGCTAACAACATCAGTTACGGCCTGCTGGATCTCGGAGTGAAACCAGGTGATAAAATCGCTACCATATCGAACAACCGCCCCGAGTGGAATTTTCTCGATATGGGCGTGCTCCAAACAGGGGCTATCCATGTTCCGGTTTATCCGACAATAAGTGAGTCGGATTACCAGTTCATCCTCAACCATGCAGAAGTCAAGTATGTTTTTGTTGCCGGAAAGGAACTGATACGCAAGATCGAGCATATCCTGCCGGAGGTGAAATCACTGAAAGGTCTTTATACTTTCAGGAAGAACGAAGACCTGCCGCACCTTGATGAATTGATTGAAAGAGGCAGGAAAAATCCTCAGCCCGAGAAACTTGAAAAGCTTAAATCGGATACAGGCCCGCACGACATTGCCACGATAATCTACACTTCCGGGACGACCGGCAATCCAAAAGGCGTAATGCTATCGCACGATAACATTTTGCAAAACGTCTTTGCAGTAAAGGACATTGTCAATGTTGACCATACCTATAAAGCAGTGAGCTACCTCCCGCTATGCCACGTATACGAAAGAACCAATATCTACTGGTTCCACTATAAGGGCCTTTCGATCTATTATGCTGAAAATATGGGCACCATAGCAGATAATATTCGTGAGGTTAAACCCCAGGTACTGACAACGGTGCCCAGGCTGCTCGAAAAGGTTTACGACAAGATACTGGACAAAGGCAGCAAGCTGAAGGGCGTTAAAAAACTGATCTTCAACTGGGCAGTTTCTGTTGGCAACCGGTATGATATTGAAAGGAAAAATCCCGTTTATAACCTGCAGTTGAAACTCGCTGATAAACTAGTATTTTCGAAGTGGAGGGATGCCCTCGGCGGAAACCTTTCCATTGTCATCTCAGGAGGCGCCGCTTTACAGCCCAGGCTCAACAGGGTTTTTAATGCAGCTGGTATACCTATTCTCGAAGGATACGGCCTGACAGAGACCTCACCGGTAATTGCAGTCAACACAGTCCACCCGGGAGGCTCGAAAATAGGCACGGTAGGCAAACCCCTTGCCAATGTTAAGGTGAAAATCGCAGAAGACGGAGAGATCCTATGCAAGGGCCCGAATGTGATGAAAGGCTACTTTAAGCAGCCGGACCTTACGGACATGGCCATCGACAATGAAGGATGGTTCCACACAGGTGATGTTGGTGTTATAGAGCCCGAAGGCCATTTGAAAATAACAGGCCGCAAGAAAGAGATCTTCAAGACTTCCCTCGGAAAGTATATCAGTCCTCAGTTACTGGAAAATAAATTCAAGGAATCACCCTTCATTGATGGAATAGTAGTGCTGGGCGAAAACCAGAAATATGCTGCTGCCCTTATCGTACCGGATTTTGTACACCTAAAGAGCTGGTGCGACAATAAAGGTATTGAGTTTACCTCCAGCGGTGACATCATCAAACATCCCGAGGTAAAGGCTGCGTATAAGAAGGAGATAGACCATTACAACAAGTTTTTTGGCAGTACGGAGAAGATCCAGCGGTTCGAACTTCTCGACCATGAGTTTACTCTTGAAACGGGAGAGCTGACAGCTAACCTTAAACTGAAACGCAATTTTATTTCAGAGAAATATAAAGAAGAGATCGAGAGGCTGTTTAAATGATCTTAATGTAAGATCTTAAAGATCAATTCTTTCAGAAGCTCCCCATTATCAGTGTTATCGTTTCCCATACCCTTCATCCGGAGGTCGTAATCTCTTATGTACCCTATGACCCTCCCCAGCTTGGCGAAGGAATAGTTATTTGCGGCATTGCTGTATTCTTTGACAAAGAATGGATTGATAGAGAGGGTTGCAGCTACATTGTTCTTTGATTTGTCGCTTAACTGGTGGTAGATCATAAGCTTGATAAAATAGGAGTATAACATCACCAGCGTAAGGATAAAGGGATGTATTTTAGGGTTGGCTGCAAAATAGTTAGCAATCCGGTTGGCTTTCAAAACATCCTTCCGACCGAGAGAGGCAGTGAGCTCAAAAATATTATAATCCTTGCTGATACCAATGTTCCGTTCGATGATTTCTTCATCTATCTGAGTCCCTTTTTCCAGGTTGATGATCAGCTTATCAAGCTCGTTCCGGATCTTGGAAAGATCGTTGCCCAGGTTTTCGGATAGCATCATGGAAGCTTTTGGGCTTATTCCATATTCTTTTTTCCTTAATTGCTCCCCGATCCAGTCGGGTACCTTGTAGTCATAGATCCTTGAAGATTCAAAGAGCACACCTTTCCTGGAGGTTATTTTAGCCAGTGAACGCCTCTTATCGACCTTCCTGTATTTATGTGCCAGCACCAGGATGGTAGTATCGAGCGGTTTTTCAATGTACGGGGCCAGCTCCTCGAGATCACCCAGATCCTGGGCTTCTTTAACAATGACAACCTGGTGGCTCGACATCATCGGGTACCTCCGGGCATGGTCAATTATTTCGCGGGCGTTGGTTTCCCTGCCGTAGACTATTGTAAGGTTGAATTCCTTCTCTGTATCGTCAAGTACATTTTCCTCAATATAATCTGATATTTCATCAATATAATAAGGCTCCTCTCCATGCAACAGGTAAACAGGATGGTATATCTTATTCTCAAGGTCACGGAGGATCTGATCAAATTTCATCAGAAAAAAAGTTTAAGATCATTCAAAACGAAGATGTTTTACTGTAAGGCCGTGATTGATCAACTGCTTGAGCGATTCGACCCCTATCTCCACATGAACTTCGGAAAAAGTACCGGCAACGGCCTTATCGGAACTCTCTGTCTTCACACCTTCCGGTATCATCGGTTGATCGCTCACGAGAAGCAGGGCTCCTGAGGGGATATTATTTGCAAACCCGGTAATGAAAAGTGTGGCAGTTTCCATGTCGATGGCCATGCACCTCAGTTTCCTGAGCTTTTTCTTGAACTTGTCGTCATACTCCCATACCCTGCGGTTGGTTGTATAAACGGTACCTGTCCAGTAATCCCTTCCGAAATCGCGTATTGTTGTCGACACTGCTTTCTGGAGGTTAAAAGCGGGTAATGCAGGCATTTCAGGCGGGTAGTAATCATTAGATGTCCCCTCCCCTCTTATGGCTGCTATCGGAAGTATGAGGTCACCAAGACTGTTTTTCTTTTTAAGCCCTCCGCATTTACCCAGGAACAGGGCTGCCTTTGGGGTTATGGCCCCCAAAAGATCCATTATTGTGGCTGCATTGGCGCTTCCCATGCCAAAGTTGATCATTGATATGTCGCCAAAAGTTGCGCTGGGCATCGACCGGTCTGCCCCTTTTACTTCTACTCCGTACTTTTTTGCGAAACACTCAACATAACTGTCAAAGTTGGTCAGCAGGATGTAATCACCGAAATCTTCCAGCTTCATGCCGGTATATCTGGGCAACCAGTTTTCAACTATTTCCTTTTTGGTTCTCACTGTTCTTTTTTACAAATTTAACAGATAATGAACATCAACCCCATCAATCTTTTCAACAACATAAAAGTTATCGATACATTGATTTACTATCTTTGAATCACAACCTCTTGATCCATGGAGCAGCTAAATTTTCCCGGATTCCGGTTCAGGACCAGGTATACTGACGCAGGAGTGCAGATCTGGGATGAAATAAGAAAAAAATATGTTGTCCTAACCCCTGAGGAATGGGTCAGGCAAAACCTTGTAAGGTATCTCATTGAGATCAAAAATTACCCGGCTTCGCTCACGAGGGTGGAGGCCGGCATTACTTTGAACCGTATGCCGAGGCGCGCTGATGTCATTGTGTATAGCAGCGAGGGCAAACCCCTTGTCATTGCAGAGTGCAAGGCACCCGCCGTAAAAATAAGCCAGCCGGTATTCGATCAGATTGCCAGGTACAATATTCCGCTGAAGGTTAATTATTTAGTGGTGACAAATGGCTTCAACCACTATTGCTGCCGTATCGAAGAAGATAAAAATTATACGTTCCTCCGGGAGATCCCAGAATACACGGAGCTTATAATCTGATCTACCCGTTTTCAGGTAATCTCTTCAACAAGCTCAAGAAAGCGTTTGTACTGGATAGCAGGAAGGCTCTGTGCCTGCAGTGCCCCGTTTGCCTGGCTGATCATCGATACCTTGGCTGCAGTTTCCTCGTCGGGGGCTTCGTATATATCCATAAAATCGTACTGGCCCAAAAGTGCATAATGGGCCTTGAATTTTACTTCAGGACACTTTTCCCTTACCTGGTCGAGCCAGTTCCGTCCGATGGCTGCCCTGTCTTTCATCTGTGTGCTGAGGTCGGTGGATAGTTTTGTCAATAAAATATAAGTTTGCATTTTACCTGTGATTTGGTTTGTTACTAAAGCTATCTGATTTCTGAAAGATACAAAAAAATATGCTTCTAAACAATAATGCTATGGTGTTCCAGAATCATGCCGGTTATCTCATACGAGCCATTTAATAAATTATCTTCATGTGGTCATCTTAAATTAGGCTGAAATGGAATGTGAATTAAAAAAAAAGTATAAATTTGCTCGTACCTTAAAACCCTGTTTACAATGAATTGGAAATTAACTGCAATCAAGATCGTACTGTCGATAATTATTGTTATTCTGGCTTACCTGGTGGTTGACAGTATTCTTACACCCGTCAACTTCAACAAATCGGTTGAGAAAAGGTCCGCCAAAGTCATTCAGAACCTTAAAGACATAAGAAGCGGTCAGCAGTTCTATAAGGAATTCAACAATAAGTACTCCGGTGATTTTGATACTCTGATCGATTTCCTGAGGACCAGTGAAATACCCATTGTAAACAAGATACCCGATCCCGCCGATACAACGTTTACACGCACGATCAACGACACTGTGGGCTACGTAAAGGTTGCGGATTCGCTTTACGGCCATCGGAAACATTTCTCCCTCGACTCATTGAAGTATATCCCCTTCAGTGAAGGTACCCTATTTGAATTGGATGCGGGCACCATAGAACGAGGTGGTGTTGTTGTTCCTGTGTATGAGGCGAAGGCCCACTACAGGCATTTCCTCAGCGACCTGGACAATCAGCTTACCATCAACCTTATTAAATCACGGGAAGACATTGAACGCTATCCCGGCCTTAAGGTCGGCTCAATGGAAGAACCCTCAAACGATGGTAATTGGGAATAATACCTATCTTTGAATTGGCTTCGGCCAAAAGCCATATAATTCAAAGACAGGAGTGACAAACCGACATATCACAAAAGAAATTTTCAGGGATCCGGTATTGGAAAGAACCAGCCCTGCTGATCTATCTGTAATTTTTTATATCGGATTGAACAACCTGAGGGTCGCGTTCCGACAAAAGAGTGAAAATAAATTTATCTCTCTGGCAAGCTACCATTCAGAGAGGATCGAAGGATTACCGGAAAGTGAAACGCTTTCCATTCTTTTCAGGGAACTAACTTCCGATATCCCTGTTATCAAATCGGCAGAAGACAAAAAGGCCATACTCGAAACACGCTTTTACACCCTTGTTCCTGCTGGTCTCTACAATAAAAATTCAGGAAGCGCTTACCTGAACTTCAACCATAAAATACCCGCAGGTCTCCACATTCTCATCAATACCATTCAAAACAACGAGATCATAAATGTTTTCGGTGTAGACAAAAAATACCTTGACCTGATAAACCGCCTTGCAGGTTTTCCTGAAATACTGCACCAGTGCACTGTTTTTTCAGAAAGTCACCTTGTGAGGTACCAAAGAAAAAATGAAGAAGGCAGGGTGTTTCTCAGTATCAGGTATCAGTACCTGGATATCCTGTACCTCAAAAATGATACTGTTCAGTACCTGAATTCGTTTGAATGCAGGTCGAATGAGGATTTCGCCTACTTTGTCCTTTTTGCACTTGAACAATTAGGGCTGAACCCTGAAACAATTGAAGCAAGCCTTTCAGGGGAAGTAGATAAAAATGATCCGGTTTTCAACATCCTGAGCAAATTCATCAGGAATATTGAAATAATTTCACATTACAACGGTTTTTCATACAGTGAACAAATTGATCCCCTGGAGTTACAGAGGAATTACCTGTTGTTCAATGCAGGATTATGCGGATAATAAGAGGATCACATAAAGGAAGAAGAATAAACCCGCCTGGCAACCTTCCGGTAAGACCAACGACCGATCTGGCCAAGGAAAGCCTTTTTAACATCCTTGAGCAGGACTATTATTTTGACGAGGTGGAAGTGCTGGACCTTTTCGCAGGCACAGGCAGTATATCATTTGAATTTGCATCCCGTGGCGCTGTCAGGGTAGTTTCTGTGGATATCAATGTCAGGTGCCTTAACTTTATAAAGGAAACCGCTAGAAAATTTGGTTTTGAAAATCTTCAAGTTGTGCGGTCGAGTGTTTTGAACTTCATAAGGGTGTCATCCAGGAAATACGATCTTATCTTTGCCGACCCCCCTTACGACCTTGACAGACTTGATGAGATGATTGATCGCATTTTTGAAAAGGAGCTTCTGAAACCTGATGGAGTCCTTATAGTGGAACATTCCGCAGGCTGGGATTTCTCAGGTCTCCCCCATTTTGACCGGAAAAGGAAATACGGCAAGGTAAATTTCAGTTTTTTCAGGCAATCATTATAAAAAACAAAAGCCGGGCTTAAAAAGGCCCGGCTTTTTGTCTGATACTTTTTAGGGATTAATATTCGTCTTCGTGAAAGAAGAAATCCTCTTTTGTAGGATAATCAGGCCAGATGTCTTCAATACTTTCATACACCTCGCCTTCATCTTCGATCTCCTTGAGGTTCTCTATTACCTCAGGGGGAGCGCCGGATCTGATGCTCCAGTCTATCAACTCATCCTTAGTGGCTGGCCAGGGAGCATCTTCCAACTTCGAAGCAAGTTCTAACGTCCAATACATAGTATTAAATCTTAGCTCTGTTTTTTTGCAAAAATACTCGATTTTACCTAAAAGTCAAGTTATTTTTGAACTAAGTATTTATATATTAAGTGTTTGGTTTCCAGGGAGTTTCTGTAACACCCAAATCTTTGGCAACTTTCCGGGCCAGCACGAAAAAGTAATCTGAAAGACGATTTAGGTACCTTATACTCAAGGGATCAACAGGTTGAGCCTGAGAAAGTTTCAGTAAATTCCGCTCTGCCCTGCGACATACTGTGCGGGCTACATGACAATAGGAAACAGCAGGGTGGCCACCAGGAAGTATGAATGACCTGAGCTCGGGCAATTCCTCATTCATTATGTCTATCTCCTTTTCCAGTGAACGGACATCGTCTTCCTCAAGTTCAGGGAGTTTGTAGTTCAGCTCAACTCCTGGGTCTTTAGCGACAAGGGATTCGAGTGTGAAAAGCTTCTCCTGAATTACTATTAAAACATTTTTGTAATGTACATCAATGTTCTGATCACGCACCAGGCCTATGAATGAAACCAATTCATCCACTGTTCCATAGGCATCGATCCTGGGATGGAATTTAGGGACCCTGGTCCCACCGATAAGGGAAGTCTCGCCCTTGTCGCCGGTTTTTGTATATATTTTGAATTCTTCAGTCATCTGCAAACCTTGAAGGTATTGGGACTAAACAAGGGCAGGGGAATAATGTTCACACTATTTTGGTTCAGTCTTGTAATCAGCCATTGTCATTATATCCTTATTCTTTTCATCAGATGCGATGGTCCCGTCGATAAGCCTGATGATCCTGTGGGCATGCCTGGCAATATCTTCTTCGTGTGTCACTACTATTATGGTGTTACCTGCCTTATGTATCTCTTCAAGAAGGCCCATGATCTCAATGGAAGTTTTCGAGTCGAGGTTTCCTGTAGGCTCGTCAGCAAGAATAATGGATGGTTTGTTGACCAGTGCCCGTGCGGTGGCAACCCTTTGCCTCTGCCCACCCGAGAGTTCATTCGGACGGTGGTGCATCCTGTCAGTAAGCCCTACGCTTTCGATCACCTCATAAGTCCTCTCCAGCCTTTCTGATTTACTGTATCCGGCATAGATCAGCGGAAGCATAACATTCTCAAGCGCTGTGGACCTTGGTAAAAGATTGAAAGTCTGAAAAATAAAACCTATCTCCTTATTCCTGATCTCTGCAAGCTCGTTATCGTTAAGGCTGCTGACATCTTTCTGGTTGAGAAAATACTGGCCTGATGTGGGTGTATCAAGGCAACCAATGATATTCATAAGTGTTGACTTACCTGAACCCGATGGGCCCATCAAGGCAACAAATTCATTGCGGTTTATATTGGTTGTAATGGTCCGCAATGCCTTAACCACTTCGGTACCAACTTTATAATGCCTTTTCAGGTCGATTAGTTTTATTACTTCGTTGCTCATGTTTTTCAATACTTCCTTTAGCAAATGTAATCACATTATCAATATCTCAATACAAAATGCTGTTTCGAGAGCCCTCTGTTCAGAAAAATAAACCCTTTACTGAAAATATCTATACTGATCCTCACTTCAGGCCTGTTCTTAATGGCACCCCAGGCCTCCGACATATCCCGCGACCAGTAAATATCATCAAAAACAAACACTGTATCATCAGATGAATGTTCCAGCCCAAATTCAAAATAACTGATAGTTGGACCGTACCGGTGATTGCCGTCTATAAAGTATAGATCTGCCTCATTACCGGCAGAAAGGATCTCCGGAAGAGCGTCATCAAAATTTGCTGTAATAGTTTTTACATTGTTGATTTTCAATTCTTTTAAATTTTTTTCAGCCAGAGAAACAAGGGAAGGGCTTCCCTCAACGGTAATGACTTCGCCTTCGGGGTGACCCAGCGCCAGGGCTGCGGCCGACAAACCTGCTGCCGTACCCAATTCAACGGTCAATCCGGGCCTTAAATACTTTGCCATGTTGTATAAAATTCCCAGCTCACGGTCGCTGCTAATGGAAGACCTGATAAGTTTTCCCAGAACTACCTGGTAAGTATCGCCGTTGTCTGAACCGGACCCAAGGTCAGTTTTAGTGATAAGGGTCCTATCGTTCATAAGCCTTTTCCGGAGGCTGAACAAGCTACCAGGTTCTTTTGCTGAATCCCTGTTCCTCAGCACATTTTCAATAAAAGAATAAACAAAGGGAGAATGTATCCTGTAGCGGGTTGTCGAACGCCGCAGATAATCCAGATAAGCTGCTGCCCTGAACCAAGCGTCCATTGATTATTCGAACTTCAGTTTGGAAAAATAAAAGATGGTCCTTTTGTTTTTGTCGACCAGCGAATTATTCCTTATACGCTGGTAACCATAGCAGATAAAGTTATTGTCGTACCACCTGGCCATATTATCATAGCCCGATTCCTGGATCTTGTCGCCCTTGTAATGCTTCTCCAGTTCGGTATGTACCAATCCCGTAAGGGAATAATCCTTATCGATGGCTTTATAGGTAACCTTGCCTCCTTCATTGAAAAACATGATCACATCGGTGCTATCGGTTATATAATCTACTTTTTTCTCAAGGTTGAAGGTCGAAATATTATATATTTCCATGCTGTTATCCCAGAGAAGATCACCCTCCTCACTAAATGATAGAATGATCGCCGAAATGAACCTGTAACCTTCAAAAACCGTATATGTCTGTGGTATTGGCCTTCCCCAGTAATCATAGGTGATATCGCTCACTGTTTTAAAATCAGGATAATAGGATTCAAGCAGCAGAATATAGTTATCCTCCAGCTTCTGTATATCGTGGAGCAAAAGTGAATAATTCAGTGAAAATTCCGAACCATCTTTCATGCCTCTTCGCTGGACCCGGTAATATTCCTTTCTTGACAAACCTGTATGAAGGTTATTAAGCTCAAGGAAATTAGTGTATTTTATGGTCTGCTGGACCTCACCCTTGAAGCGTGCCATGAACATGCCTGCTGCCTGGTCCTTGTCATAATCTTCGCTTCCCGGGATCCTTGCGGGAACAGTATTATAGGTCCCAATCACGATAAGGTTGTTGGCTGTATCCCTGAATATCCTGGCCGTATTCGGGTACCGTCCCTCGCTATCCTCAACATCAGCAAGTTCGTACGACCCGACTATCTTTCCCTGGGTATTGACGGTAAAAACAACCAGTGCCATTTTCCTCTTGCTCACATAATTGCTCACCAGAACATCAACTGTATTATCATACTCATTATACCTGATATATTCTATCAGGTTCTGATCGGTTACATTCAGTATATTCTTCTGAAGACTGCCATCTCCCATATTGATCAGGTATAGCTCCGCATCTTCCCTGTCGGCATTTACTGCAGCGAAAGCTACATCATCCACAACAATAAATCCTGCGGCTTCCGACTTGTTCGACATCTCGCCCTTTACAGTATTGAATTCAAATGTTTCGAAGTCGATTGAAATTATTGAAAAATTTTCAGGGGTAGATTTCACCTTCCTTGTGTTAAGAAAGAAGAGCACAAGCTTGTCCTCTTCAAGCTCATAGCCCGCAAATTCTGTCCCGGACAAGATCGGCACCTCTTTCATCCATTGTTCCACAAGGTTAGTGTCATACCAGGTGAATTCCCACTTTTTACTCTCAACATCAAGAATTTCAATGGTTTCATATATCAGCAACGCACCATGGTCTCCACAGGGGACGAGTTCATAGAGGTCGCTTTCGCGCTCCGCGGGTTTTTCAACACGCATTACGCCGGTCTGGGAGTACAAACCGCCGATTGTAAGAACAGAAAAAATAAAATATGTAAGCAGGCGCTTCATCCATTCAAATCAACAAAAAATATTTGCGCCTTTAAGCTGTTTTCAACTATCAGGTGCTCTTATATATAAAGACAGAATTGCGCTGTTTATTGTTCAGGACAATATGGTAATTGGTGATCAGTTTTGATCATTCACAAATAATCCTTATCACTAATTTTACCCTTACCT
>CAZXWD010000056.1:0-2081 GCA_964644135.1 uncultured Bacteroidales bacterium
GCCACGGATAGATAAGCTGAGTGAAGACTTCGAACCGGCCCAGTTCCCCCCGCCGGCCTGGCAGGCAGAGAGTGAGGGTGAGGGATGGTACAGGACCAACGACGGTAGCGGCGGCGGATGGACGGTCCAGCCGCGGGGAGGCCATTACGCCTGTGTGAACGACCTGCTGGCAGGTGCAGGCAACGACGGCAGCATGGACTACCTGGTCACCCCTGTGCTGGACCTTGGTTATACAGGGAATTACGTGCTGGAGTTCGACAGCTATTACGACAGCCTGAACGGACAGCAGGCAATGGTCGAGTACAGCTTCGACGGGGGCGGTACCTGGGATGTCTTTTATACGCCGTCACCTTCCACTGACTGGGATTTTATTTCACTTGATCTTTCGTCTTTTTCAGGGCAGGGGAGCGACCCGGTAATGTTTGCCTTCCATGCCGATGACCAGGGACTGGACGCTTCAGGCTGGGCCATCGACGATGTGGAGGTTTTCTCCCCCGACCGGCCGCCGATGCTGATCGACTATTATGTCTACGTGGATGATTCCCTCGTTGGAACCACTGATACAACAAGGTTCTTCATTGAAGGGCTTACCTACGGCCAGGATTATAATGTCTGTGTTGCGGCCCGCTATCCTTCAGGCCTGAGCGAAACGGCTTGTGATTCTGTGTCCAGTGTTTTTCTGATCCCTCCATCTTGTTTTTATCAGGCCGATACAGGTGATATGCCGTTAATAGTATGTCCACCACAAGATTCGACAGGGATGGTTCCAGATAATTTAATTGGTTACAATTTATATTTTGATTATGGTTTTTATAAACAACTGCCGCCTGAGACAACCTACTTCTATCCATTTGACAATAATCCAGATCCTAACGCACCTGGTATCTATTCTTTCTTTATTTCGTCCGTATATGACCTCGAGCCTTATGGATTTCCCGGAGAAGAGGGTGAATCATTTCAACTTTTGTCCGATTATGTTTTTGTCTTCGGATTCGAACTTGAATTCATCGAAGACTGGTCTTCCGAATTGGGATTCGATAATCATTACTGGGAGGTTCCCGGATTTGGTTTAAACTGGAGTATCAACAATGAATATGGGAATCCTTTACCATGTGCACACTTTTCGGGAGATCCGTCTGGATCGTTTTTATTTCTGTCTGATTATTCCATCCCTCTTACTAGTCACTTCATGAATGCCTACTCACTACATTGCGGACAGATATTTCTTGATTTTGACATTGAACTGGAAAGCGAAAGTTCTTCAGGTCTGGAAGAAATGGTTATTGAAATTTGGAACTGGTCGTATCAGGAGTGGCAGTCTGTTTTTTCGTACTCTAATAGCGATAGTAATTTCAACTGGACCCACAAAAGCCTTGAGATTACAGACAGAACATTAAATCAAGTATTTAGGGTAAGGTTTGCAGCCGAAGGACAAAATTCATCCGACATTGTAGGATGGTATATTGATAACATCAATGTATACCGGGTATGCAATCCGCCGGTCAACCTCGGTTCTTTTTGGAATGAAGAATGTATGATGTTGTCGTGGGACCCCCCGGAAGGCAGCACCGGTCCCGGAAGCGGCGATTCCCTCACCGGCTACCATATTTACCGCTCACCCGGTGATGATAACTATGAGTTCCTGGCGGAAGTGGATTCCTCCCAGACTTCCTATTGCGACACTGTCTCCAGGAATGAATACTGTTACAAGATAAAAGCATCCTATACGAAGGACGGCGATACCTGCCTTTCGGAATTCTCGAATTCAGATTGCTCCACAGTGGGTATGGATGAAATGCAATCTTCCGAAGGTCTTTCAGTTTTCCCCAATCCTGCGGTTAATAGCCTCAACATTCAATGCAACGACCGGATGGACAGAATAGAGGTTTACAATTACCTCGGGCAGCTTGTTGAAGTGGTTTCACCGGGATCTTTTTCGGCAAAGCTCGATCTTTCCGGCTACCCCAAAGGGATCTTCCTCCTCAAGGCAACAACCTCAAACACAACCCACACCCGTAAGATCATTGTCAGTAAATAACCGCACAATCAAAAATTGACAATAGAGACAATTTTGACAATAA
>CAZXWD010000056.1:2181-11296 GCA_964644135.1 uncultured Bacteroidales bacterium
ACATCCCCCTGAATCCCCCTTCAAAGGGGGACTTATTTATTATTTACCAATCACGATTTCCCCCATTTTTTCTTTTCTTTGCATATCGCAATATTTAACCAAACTGATCGTCTTAACAAAAATCAGTTCTTTGATCATCCGGTCAGGCAGGAACTGTGGCTGTTTGTCCGGAACATATTCAACTGTTGATTGTTAGTTGTCAGAATTTAAGGAAAGCAAAATGAAAATCCGTCAATTAATTATCATAGGAGTGGGCATCCTGATCCTGGCAGGGTCTTTTTTTATTATGATGGCACTGGAAAGCTTCAGGGAAGACCCTGAGAGCAACCCGCCGGTAGACCCTGTAAGGGCTGTCCAGGCAAAGTCCGTTGAATACGGCGATGTCACAATAGCTTTCGAAGCAGCCGGAAGGCTCGGCTCCCACCAGTATGTTGACCTGCTAACGGAAGTGCAGGGCGAGATCCTTCAGGGGTCGGTATCACTGAAAAAAGGCGAAACCTTCAAAAAAGGCCAGTTGCTTGTCCGGATCTTCGACGATGAAGCCGAATACAACCTCAAGGCATCCAGGGCTCGTTTCCTGAACCTGATAGCAAATGCATTACCCGATTTCAGGATCGATTACCCTGACAAGTACGACGAAATGCTCGCATTTTTCGAATCCATAGAAATTGAAAAAGCCCTGCCTGAGCTTCCGGAGATCAAATCATTGCAGGTAAAGACCTTCCTCTCAAGCAGGAACATCCTGACTGAATATTACGGGATAAAAAGTGCAGAGGTGAGGTTCAACAAATATAGCCTGTATGCACCTTTTAATGGTACAATATTCGACGCTTACCTGGAAGTCGGATCAATTGCAAACCCGGGTACACGTATAGCCAGGCTTATAAGCACTGAGAAACTGGAACTGGAAGTCCCCGTCGAGATCAACGATGCGAAATGGGTAAGAATAGGGGATGGGATTGAGGTGTTGTCGGAGGACGGGACAGCCAGGTGGCAGGGCAAAGTGGTAAGGAAAGCTGATTTCGTTGACCCGGCCACCCAGTCGGTTTCTGTTTTCATTTCCCTGTCCTCCACGAAGGACCAACCACTTTATGAAGGCCAGTATCTCAGGGCCATTTTCAGCGGCAGGGTCATCAACGGTGCCATGGAGGTGCCCAGGAATGTCGTGTTCAATTCGAACCAGGTCTTTACGGTAAACGATGGCAAACTCAATAAAAAAGTCATCGATATTCATAAGATCAACAACGAAACACTTGTCTTTTCAGGACTTGAAGAAGGCACTACACTGGTGACCGAACCCCTTGTGAATGCCAGGGAAGGATCGCTGGTGCAAATTAAAAATAACTGACAGTATTGATCAAAAGATGATAAAAAGATTAGTCACCACATTCGTTAAATACCCTTTCTATGCTAATCTCATCATAGCAGTGCTTATACTGGGCGGCGGACTGTCCATTCTGAGCATGAAGAAATCTTTCTTCCCCGAAAGTTCAACCCGTGATATAGTGATCTCGGTTGTCTATCCGGGGGCTTCTCCCAAGGAGATGGAAGAAGGGGTTACCACCCGGATTGAATATGCCATCAGGGGCCTGGTAGGTATTAAGGAGATCACATCGACCTCTTCCGAGAATTTTGCCACGGTCAGGATCGAAACCACCGGTGAATATGATATTGATGAAACACTGATGGAGGTCAAAAACGCGGTGGATGGCATTACGGCTTTCCCGGTGGATGCCGAAAGGCCGATCGTGTTCAAGCAAAGGCCGGTCACCAATGCCCTCTTCACGGCACTGACCGGCGATGTTGACCTGATGACCCTGAAAAACTATGCCGATGAGATCGAGGATGACCTTTATGCCTCCGGTGTCATCTCGCAGATAGACATTGGGGGGTATCCTGCGCTTGAGCTTTCCGTTGAAGTGCCCGAGGACAACCTCATGAGGTACAACCTTACATTCGATGAAATACAAAGGGCCATTTTCCTTAATAACAGGGATATCAGTGCCGGGATGATCAGGTCAGACGACGAGGAGGTACTCATAAGGTCGAGGGCGAGAAAAGTCGATCCCGACAAGATCTCCGACATCATCCTGAAAGCCAACCCCGATGGCAGCGTGATAAGGATAAGGGACATTGGCACGGTGAAACTCCGCTTTGCCGACGTGGCAATGGGCTCATACATGAACGGGCAGCAGAATATTTCGATCCAGATACGGAAACTTCCGGAAGAGGACCTGGCAGCCATCACGGATTTCATGGAGGATTACGTGGAGAAGTTCAATGCCACGCATAATGATGTACAACTGGAGACCACCTACAAGTTCCAGGACATGCTCAATGCCCGTCTTGACCTGCTCTACAACAACGGCGGTATCGGATTGCTGCTCGTGCTGATCACCCTGGGCTTTTTCCTCAGTCTGCGGCTCTCTTTCTGGGTTGCTGCGGGCATACCGTTATCTTTCCTGGGGATGTTCATGGTGGCGGCTTCTTACGGGATCACCATCAATATGATATCACTGTTCGGAATGATACTCGTGGTGGGTATCCTGGTGGATGATGGGATCGTCATTGCAGAGAACATCTACACCCATTTTGAGCAGGGGAAAAGCTCCATGCGTGCCGCCATAGACGGAACGATGGAGGTACTCCCTGCTGTGGCCACTTCGGTTACAACTACTATTATTGCTTTCCTTCCCCTGTTTTTTCTTGAAGGAAGGATGGAGTTCATGTTCGAGATGGCATTCGTGGTCATTTTCAGCTTGCTTTTCTCCCTGGTGGAAGCATTTTTTGTCCTGCCTGCCCACCTTGGAAGTCCACGTGTGCTCCGGTCGAAGATCACTGAAAGTAAAAGTATAGGGGCCAGGATGAGAAGGGCGCTCGACAAGGCTGTCGATTTTATGCGCTACAGGCTCTATGCCGGAACGCTCCGTACACTGCTGAACTGGCGTGGGGCCGTGATCCTTACCCCCATTGCCCTTATCCTGATAACTGCCGGGCTGTTCAGCGGAGGGCTCATCAAGGCCACATTCTTCCCTTCCATACCTTTTGATTTTTTCAGCGTAAACCTGGCCTTTACACCGGGATCGGGTGAGGCCAGGACCCTGAAGTACCTTCAGGGTTTTGAGGATGCTATCTGGGAAGTCAACAGCGACCTTAAGGAAGAATATAATGATACAACCAACTTTATAGATTATACCTTCATTGGCCTTGGTTATGCTTTCGACGGAAATGAAACCGGATCACATGCAGGCAACCTGTTTGTTTTGCTCCGGGATCTTGAAGACAGCCCGGTTTCGAGCTTCGAAATTGTAAACCGTGTGAACGAGAAGATAGGGGATGTTCCCGAAGCCGAAAAGTTCACGGTAGGGGGCAGGACCACTTTCGGAGATCCGGTTTCGATTAGCTTGCTTGGCAAGGACCTTGAAGAGCTGCAATCGGCCAAAATGATGCTGATGGAACAACTGGGCACGATAGAAGACATTAAGGACATCACCGACAATAATGCAATAGGTAAAAGAGAGGTCCAGCTTGAACTGAAGCCCAAAGCTTATTTTCTTGGCCTTAACCACGCTGACATCTCCAACCAGGTGCGGCAGGGTTTTTTCGGTGGTCAGGCACAACGGCTGCAGATCGGAAAGGACGAAGTGAGGGTATGGGTGCGTTACCCTAAACAAGACAGGGTAAGCCTGGGGCAGATGGAAGACATGAAGATCAAGACCATGATGGGGGAGTATCCCCTGACAGAGCTAGCTACCTACGATATTGAAAGGGGGCCTGTGAACATCAAGCACTTCAACGGTGAACGAGAGGTGCGGATCACTGCCGACCTTGTCGATCCGCTGACACCTGTACCACCTATACTTGAAAAGATCAGGAGGGATTTTATCCCGGTGATACAGACTGAATATCCCGGTATATCAGTGGAATACCAGGGCCAGCAACGTGACAGTGATGAAGCATCCTCCGAGCTTGCCAAATACTTCGGCGTTGCCTTTGCCGTCATGGTACTGTTGATCATGGTGCATTTCAAATCGTTCAGCCAGGGGATGATGATACTTTTTATGATCCCGCTGGGATGGCTGGGAGCCCTCTGGGGCCACGGTGTGGAAGGCATACCCGTTTCGATGCTCAGCGCCTGGGGCATGGTTGCCCTTTCAGGAGTTATCATCAATGATGCGGTCGTATTCCTTGCAAAGTACAATTCTCTTGTGAAAGAAGGAAAAACAGTTAGGCAGGCAGCCTTTGATGCGGGCATGGCCAGGTTCAGGCCTATTGTGCTTACCACTATCACCACTGTAGCAGGATTGTATCCCATCATTCTTGAAAACAGCTTCCAGGCCCAGTTCCTGATCCCAATGGCTGTTTCACTGGCATACGGGGTAATGATAGGTACTGCGTTCATTCTGGTGCTTTTCCCCGTTATCATCGTTACCATGAGTGACCTTAGGGTTGGTCTTAAAAAGCTGTGGACCGGCAAAGACATCGACAGGGAGAGCCTGGAGCCTTCAATAATAGACAGCAGGAGGGAAGTCGAATAATGACCATTAAACCAAAACAAAAAGCAATGCAGATTAAGGGAAAGCAAAAAAGGATCAGATTGCCTTTTGTGATACTATTGGTTCTCAGCCTTGCCGGGCTGCAGGCCCAGGAACCCCTTAGCCTTATGGATGCCATTGAGCTGGGGCTGGAGAACAATTACCAGATCCGGATCGCCGAACAGCAACTGGAGATAGCAAAAAACAATAATACGTGGGGAGCAGCGGGCGGATGGCCTGCAATTTCGGTAGGCCTCAACCAGAGGAACCGCTACGACGATCAGCCGGGCACCTTCGGTGATACCCTCAGGCAGAAGTTTTTTACCAACTCTTTAATGCCTTATGTAAATGCGCGGTGGACACTCTTCCGCGGACTGGGGGTGCAGATGACAAAGCAGCAACTGGCGCTGCTGGAACGGTTAACCGAAGGGAACTCCACAGTGGTGGTGGAGAATGCGATCCAGGGTATCATCCTGGCCTATTACGATGTGTTGCTGCAACGCGAGAAACTGGATGTGCTTGGGGTAGTTAAAAAGCTTTCTGGCGACAGGTACCAGTACGTAAAGTACAAGCAGGAACTGGGCGGGGCTGTAACCTATGATGTGCTTCAGGCCAACAACTCCTTTCTTTCCGATTCTACCAATTACCTGCTGCAGGAGCTGAACGTCAGAAATTCTAACCTGGTGCTGAAATTGCTGCTGGGCGTACCCCCGGAATCGGAATTTGAGCTCACCGATGAGTTCGAAGTGGTCACCTACGATTATGAGCTCGATTCGCTCGTGGCCACGATGCTCGAAAACAATACGACCATCAGGAACCAGTACGTGAACCAGGAGATCCTCAGGAAGGATATCTCTATTGCAAAAAGCAACATCTGGCCTACACTGGCAATGGATGCAGGCTTCGATCATTTCAACAACAGGCTTCAGTTCGTCGATGAATCGACAACCTATACGAACAACCTTGATTTTTATGTCAATTTTTCCCTGAATTTCAACCTTTCAAACGGGGGGAACACCCGGAGGGCAATCCAGAACGCCAGGATCAGTGAACAGATCGGTGAACTTGAGATCAGGGACCTCGAAAGAAGCCTTCAGAACCTGATGGTAAACGCCTATGAACTGTACAACATCCGTAAGCAATTGTACAAAGTGGCCGTCTCGAACCTCGAAAGCAACGAGCTGAACCTGGAGATCTCCACCGAAAAGTTCAGGGCCGGAGCCATTAACTCATTCAACTTCCGTGACGTGCAGCTCCAGTACCTGAACGCTGCCTTCAACCGCCTCGAAGCAATATATAATCTCCTCGACACACAGACTGAACTGGTGCGGCTTACCGGAGGGATCATCTCGGAGTACTAGAGCTTAGATAGTATTGAATTGATCCGTGTCCTTTATATTTAGCTTTTGGATGTTAGTTGATGGTTGTATTGTCTCAATTGCTTCGCCCGCCGGAGCTTGCGAAGGCAGGTCAAATTGTCCTTATTGCCTCAATTGCCTTTTCCTATTTCCTAATCCTAATCTTAATCCTAATCTTAATCTTAATCCTAATCCTAATCCTAATCCTATTCCTGTTCCTGTTCCTATTCCTAATTTCGTAACTTTGATAACCTAAACCAACAAACATGAGGAATATACTGCTGATACTGATTATCCTTATACCTGCACTGGTTTTTCCCCAGACATCGCGGCAGCAAATAAAAGAAATGAAAGAAGGGGTGATGCTGGTCAGGCTGAAGACCTCCGAAAAAGTCATTGAAGGCCTTAAAGATGCCGGATTGCATGATAAAGCAAAGGAGGTAAGACAGGAACAAAAGCAGGAAAACCAGGAGATCGCTTCTGCATACCATAAAAGCTTCGATTTCTGCCCTGTTTATTTCTTTTACAGCGACTGCAGCGGAAAGGTAAGGGAGGGTGACTTTGAAGACTGCCTGATGGACCATAACCTTGAAAAGATAAAACCTGCTCCGGAAATCGGCGGCAATTACTTCATCTCTGAATTTTCCCATGTCCGGAAAACAGATCCTGCCTATTTCGACAAAAATATAATGGCCTACGACACAACAGGATATAAGATCAAGCAAAAAACCTACTATGGCGGTACCGAACTGGGCCCTGATGCCGTGATCATCATGGACAGGTATTTTCGCCAGCTCCGTGGCCCTTTCCCATCCTATGTACGTACCTATGAAGGATTCCCCATCCTAAGGAGAAAGAAGCCCAAAGCAGTGGCCAAACTGAATGAAGCCCTTCAGGAGTATTATAAAAGAACTGTGAAATAATGATCAGAAGATTAATTCCCTTATTACTGTCTGCAATCCTGATATTGCTCTTTTCAGTGCCATCAAATAAGATGGAGGGAAAGGCCGATAAATATCCCAACGAATGGTTCAGGATGCAGCGGGCCTATCCACATGCCAGGATAAATTATGAGGCGAGGGATGCAGCTCTTGTGCAATATTATGAAAAGAGTCAGGAGAACAGCCCTTTGAGGAATTCAGAGGCTATTTTTGAAGGCCCGGTCAATACAGGGGGAAGGATCTCAGCCCTGGCCATGCATCCGGATGATATGAACACTGTTTATGCAGGTGCAGCATCAGGAGGGGTTTTTAAATCGGTCAACGGCGGCGCTTCCTGGGATGCAATAGCAGACGGTCTTTTGAGCCTTTCAATAGGTGATATCGAGATAGCCCTTTCAGATCCGGATGTTGTCTATGTGGGCACAGGTGAGGCCAATGCCGGCGGCGGCTCCCTTACATACGACGGATTTGGAATGTACCGGTCGGATGACGCGGGTGCAACCTGGGAGCACATAGGTCTTACGAACAGCGGAAGCATTGGTCGTATTGCCGTTCATCCGCTGGATCCCGACATCGTTTATGTTGCCGCTATGGGCAGGCTCTTTTCAAACAATATGGAGCGCGGCATTTTCAAGACTGTCGACGGCGGCCAGAACTGGGAAAAGGTCCTCTATATTTCCAGCATGACCGGTGGCATTGATGTAGTGGTACACCCCGGGAACCCCGACACTGTGTATGCTGCCATGTGGCAACGTGAAAGGACACCCGAGCAAAGGACATACGGGGGCGTGGAATGTGGTATCTACCGGTCGTATGACGGTGGTGAAAACTGGACGGAGCTCACTAACGGTTTGCCTTCGCCGTCGTCAAACGCAGGCAGGATAGGCATTGACATATCCCGTTCCGATCCGGAGATCCTCTATGCCATCTATGCCGATAAGATTGGCTATTTTGACGGTATTTTCAAAACAATTGACAACGGAGATAGCTGGACACAGACAAACGACGGGAATCTTTCTGGGATGTATGCCTCATACGGGTGGTGGTTTGGAAGGCTTGCCGTCGATCCCACCGATCCCGATATTGTATTTGGTATTGGGTTCGACCTGTATAAAACCGACAACGGAGGGCAGTCGTGGTACAATACAAGTGGCCCGGTCCATGTTGACCAGCACGATATTATCATCCATCCGCTTGATAATGAATACATTGTGCTGGGAAATGACGGTGGCGTATATACCTCCCTTGATGGCGGGGCGGCAAGCAGTTGGGACCATTTGCAGAATATGCCGATAACACAGTTCTATACCTGTGAAATTGATGAGCAATTCCCGGAAAGGCTCTATGGCGGCACACAGGACAACGGCACCAACCGGACCATGACCGGCAGCATCGACGACTGGGAGCATATCTACTGGGGTGATGGCTTTTATGTGCTGGTCGACCCGGAAGACAATGATTACGTTTATGCCGAATACCAGTACGGCAATTTTGCCCGCTCAACAAACGGCGGGAATTTGTTCACACCTGCATTAACAGGCATATCTTCTGAAGACAGGAAGAACTGGAACACACCTGTTGTATTTGACCCCCTGAACCCAGAAGTGCTCTACTACGGGGCAAACAGGCTTTACCTCTCAACCAATCGTGCCGTTTCCTGGCAGGTCATAAGTCCCGACCTGACCAACGGACCGGGAACAGGGAACCAGGTTCATGGTACCATTACCACAATAGACGTGGCAAGAACTAACACCGATTTTATTTACACAGGTACAGACGACGGTAATGTATGGGTTACACAGAATGCGGGGAATGACTGGGTGAATATCTCAGATGACCTGCCTGAAAGGTGGGTTACCAGGGTAGCAGTGGACCCCTACGATGAAAATACGGCATACGTAACACTTTCGGGCTACCGCTGGGATTCTTACCAGCCCCATGTTCTTAAAACTGAGGATGCCGGCCAGTCGTGGACTGATATTTCCGGCGACCTGCCCGAAGCCCCGGTAAACGACATTATCATAGATCCCGATTACGACTCAACCCTTTATGTGGCAACTGATTTCGGTGTTTATGTCAGCTGGAGCGAAGGTGAAAAGTGGTTCCTTCTGGATGCAAGCCTTCCCAACGTTCCTGTACCTGATCTTGACCTGCACGTACCCACCCGGAAACTTGTTGTGGCAACCTACGGCCGTTCAATGTACTCCATTATGCTTGACCAGTATGTGGATATTCCCGGTAAGGTAAAGAAGAACCAACTGATGGTATATCCGAATCCTGC
>CAZXWD010000056.1:11396-17013 GCA_964644135.1 uncultured Bacteroidales bacterium
ATCCTCTTCGTAATCTCCACAAACTCCCCGACAGTCAATTGCTCCGGCCTCTTCGATAATAATTCTTCTATCTCCGAACGGGCATCCTTCTCAAATACAAATGACTTCAGGGAATTCCGCAATGTTTTTCGTCGCTGGTTGAAAGCGGCCTTTACCACATGAAAAAACAATTCTTCCGGGCAGTCGAGCTTTTTAATATTGTTCCTGGTAAGTTTTATAACCGCCGATTTTACTTTGGGCGGAGGGATAAAAACGCTTTCGTTCACCTGGAAGAGATACTTAATGTCATAATATGCCTGCAGCAATACGCTCAGGATCCCGTACCTCTTACTGCCCGGTGGCGATGAAATTCTTTCTGCAACCTCTTTTTGTATCATACAGACCACTTCATCGACGATGCTACGGTTTTCAAGTACACTGAAAAAGATCTGGCTGGTAATGTTATAGGGCAGGTTCCCGATAAGGGCATAATTTCCCTTGAACAGCCTGCCGGAGTCGAATTTCAGGAAATCAGCCCTGATGAACTTTGCTGAATGTTCCGGAAATTTCTGCTTCAGGTATTCGATCGATTCGGGATCGGTATCGACACAAAAAAGGTTTATACCCTCAATCCTCAAAAGGTGTTTGGTCAGGATACCCATGCCGGGCCCGACTTCCAGTATGTTTTTCACACCGGGCGACAACTGTCTGACGATCTTTGAAGCGATGTTATCGTCTTTCAGGAAATGTTGTCCGAGATATTTTTTAGGCCTTACTTCCAAATCCGGGATATTATGAATCAGTTTTGTCGCCGCGCAAAGCCCTGAAGCGCCTTCTTGCCTCGGTGGTGAGCAGGCTGCCCGGGTAATCTATCAGCAGTTGCTGGTAAAGCTCCATCGCTTTTTCACTGTTTTCAAAAACGTTCTCATACAGATCTCCCCTTTTAAACAGGGCATTGTCGGCAAGGATCTCGTATGGGTACATTTCCACCACCTTTTGCAATAAGGTATCGGCCTGCCTGAAATTTCCCTGTTTGATAAAGATCTTCGCCTTTGAGAAAAGCACTTCGTCGTTGAGCGGGTGCCACAGGCCAAGCATGGATATTGAATCGAGCGTGACCAGTGCGAGGCTGTCTTTGTTCTGGTAACTGAGCAGTTCTGCTTTTGAATAGATGCTCAGACCGGTGTAAGTGCTGTCAGGGTCCATATTGTCGCTGATCAGTAACGAGAGCTCCAGCGCATCGTTGGCAATGAATTTTGAGGTGGCGGCCTTGAGCACGTCCAGTTGAGCCCTTGCCCAGTCGAATTCACCAATGTAGAAAGATAAACGGGCATTCCTCAGTTTTGCCGTGTGGCCCACCGGATCGTTCTTGAATGATTTTTCAACCTGTGAGTAAAGAAGAGTGGCCTCCCACACATCCCCTGAGAAAAGATAAATGTCTGCCAGTTCTATTTTGGACCCTGCCACCTGCCTCGAAGGCGCCCCCGGTAACGAAATGGATTCATCAAGAATATCCATCGCCCTGTCCATTTCACCCTGGTAGAAGGCTATGAGGTGGGCATAATCCCTTCTCAGCCTGATCGTTTCAGGCGATTTACCGAGTTCTTCGAGGGTTGCTTCATATTCACCTGCCAGTTCATCAATTTTTCCCTGGTCAATATCAAGCTTGTTGGTGTGAAGCAGGAATCGTGCCCTGAGATTCCCGGTACTTGCCGGAATGTAATAAGGATATCCCGGCCCCTTTTCCATAATATATTCAAATCCCTCCGAAGCCACTTCGTATGCATTGTTCGAAAGACAAATACCACTGAGTGCAAACACCCTTTCGCCATCCTCACCCAGCCGCTTGTCGAGCGAAATGGCCTGGATCATGGCAAAATGGAAATCCTTTTTCTGTATCGAATGCCAGAGCAGCATCTGGGAGAAATAGATGTTATCGGGGTTGGCCTGGTTTTTTTTCAGAAGGGCATTCCGCAGGCTTTCGCTCAGGCTTCCGTCGGTGTCCCTGTCGAGAAGGTTCTGCAGCCTGTTCTGGATCTCCGATAACTGGTTCGGGTTCTCTTCAAGAAGCTGCAGGTATTCACTTATCATGTTCTCATAATTGCCGGTGATATGATAAAGGCGTGCAAGCTCATTATGGAACATATATTCGCCCTTCATCAATTCCCGTCCTTTTATGTATGCCCTGGCGGCATAGTCGAACTCTTGCCGGTTCAGAAAGGCATTGGCAAGCATGCTGACCTCGCCCCTCGAAGGTTTCAGGCCATCAAGGAGGTCATCAAAGATCTTTTCGGCCTTGCCGGTTTTATCCTGTAAATTGTAGATATATCCCAGGTCCACTTCATAACGTGGTATGGGTACCTTGCGGTGCATCTTTTTCGCAACTTTTTCCGCTTCATCGAATTCCTGCAGCTCCACAAGTGACAAAAGCAAATAGGTATAATGGATATGCGAGGGTGATTCATCAAACAGGTCCCTGAATGATCCGGACGCTTTTTTAAAATCCTTTGTGCGGTAATAGTGCATCGCCACTTCCCGGTTCTCCTCAAGGGTCATTTTTTTCTCCTGGGGTTCGTCCTGTTCTCCGGCAACATCCGGAAATACCTGTGCTGAAAGGTCCTGGAAAGAAAAAAGGGCTGCGATGAGCAGGCAGAAAAATGCCGGTATTTTATTGGGTGATAGTGTCAAAGCCTGTGTATTTTGTGAGTATTTCGGGTATCCTGATGCCTCCTTCGTACTGGTTGTTCTCAAGAAGGGCAGCTACTACCCTGGGTAACGCGAGGGCACTTCCGTTTAGTGTATGAGCCAGTTGTGTTTTTCCGCCTTTATCTTTGAATCTCAACTTCATACGGGTGCTTTGGAATGCTTCGAAGTTTGAAACAGAGCTCACCTCGAGCCATCTTTTCTGTGCAGCCGACCAGACTTCAAAATCATAGGTCATTGCCGAAGTAAAGCTTATGTCGCCGCCGCACAGCTTTAAGACCCGGAAGGGGGTTTCAAGCTTCCTTAAGATCGAAGAAACGTGCTCTCTCATCTCTTCAAGGGCTTCGTAAGATCTCTCAGGCTGGATTATCTGGACGATCTCGACTTTATCGAACTGGTGAAGCCTGTTAAGGCCCCTTACATCCTTACCGTATGAACCTGCCTCTCTCCTGAAACAACTGGAATAGGCCGCATTTTTTACAGGCAGGTCTTCCTCCTTCAGGATGACATTCCTGTATATATTGGTAATAGGTACTTCTGCGGTGGGGATGAGGAAAAGGTTATCCAATTCAGAGCGGTACATCTGACCGTCTTTGTCGGGCAACTGGCCTGTGCCGTAGGCTGAATCTTCATTTACCATAAGGGGCGGCTGAAATTCTGTGTACCCTGCCTCTATGGCTTCATCAAGGAAGAAACTGATGAGGGCACGCTGCAGTTTCGCACCTTTTCCTTTATAGAATGGAAATCCTGCCCCGGTAACTTTACTTCCAAGATCAAAATCTATGATGTCGTACCAGGATGCCAGCTCCCAGTGAGGTAAGGAATTTCCCGGTATTTCAGGTTTAGTTCCCTCCTCCTGTACAAGTTCATTGTCTTCGGCGCTTTTGCCCGTGGGTACGGAAGGGTGGGGGAGGTTTGGGAGTAAAATAAGTTTTTCCTGCAATTGCCGGGAAAATTCTTCCAGATTGGTACCGAGGATTTTTGTCTCTTCCTTAATTTTAGAAGAGGTTGCCTTTAGTTCATTGGCCTCTTCGCCTTTACCCGATTTAAAAAGGTTCCCGATCTCCTTTGCTATACGGTTCGAATCGGCCAGGAGGTCATCAAGCTTTTTCTGGGTTTCCCTGCGCTTTTCATCAAGCAGGATGACTTCATCGACGATGTTTGTGGCGTCGAGGTTCTTGATCTTGAGACGTTCTATTACTTCGTCCCTGTTATTTCTGATGAAGTGGATTTCAAGCATTTCTCAGGATTTAACGCAAAAATAGGAATTCAGTTCATTCAAGTCGGTGATATGCACAAAAAACCCGGTAACTGGAAAAATTACCGGGCATTATCCAAAAGGATCTTCAAATATTTTAGTTTTCCTCTTTGTCGAACGGTAATACCGATACGTAGGATTTGTTGTTCTTTCTCCTGCGGAATTCAACCTTGCCGTCTGAAAGTGCAAACAATGTATGGTCTTTGCCCATTCCAACGTTAAGGCCCGGACTGTGTTTGGTTCCGCGTTGCCTGACAATGATGTTGCCGGCCTTTGCAAACTGGCCGCCGTATATTTTTACACCTAATCGTTTGCTTTCCGATTCACGGCCGTTTTGTGAGCTACCTGCACCTTTTTTGTGAGCCATGGTTCTATTGTTTTAGGTTATTCTTTATCTTTTTTCTTTTCCTTATCATCCCCTTTGGCCTGATCGTCCTTCTTCTCAGCCTTGGGAGCCTCTTTTTCCTCTTCAGCCGAAGCTTTTTTCGAAGATACTTCTTTTTTCTCTTCCTTCTTTACTTCTTCTTTCTTTTCGGCTTTAGTTTCTTCTTTTTTCTCTTGTTTGGTCTCTTCCTTCTTTTCTGCCTTTACTTCTTCTTTCTTCTCAGCTTTCGGAGCCTTTTTTTCAGCAGCTTCCTTCCTGGTGTCCTCTTTCTTTTTAGCCTTTGCTTCCTCTTTCTTTACTTCCTTCTTCTCAGCCTTCGGGGCAGCTTTCTTTTCTGCAGTCTTCTTTTCAGCTCCGGCTTCAGGTTTTGCCTCCTCTTTCTTGACTTCCTTCCTGGCTGTTTTAGGCTCTTCCTTCTTTTTGGCTTCCTTTTTGGCCCCTTTCTCGATTATCTCGTCAATCTGCACCAGGCTCAGGAATTGACGGTGGCCTGTGAGCTTTTTATAGCCTTTTCTCCTTTTTTTCTTGAAGACCAGAACTTTATCGCCCTTCAGGTGCTCAATTACCGTTCCCTTTACCTGGGCACCGTCAATAACGGGGGTGCCTACATTAACTGTTCCTTCATTATCTATAAGCAGGACTTCGTCAAAATTGATCTTTGACCCTTCCTTTTCTTCCAGTCGGTGGACATAGATCTCCTGGCCTTTTTCCACCTTGAACTGCTGCCCTGCGATATCTACAATTGCATACATTGATACCTCAAATTTTTGGAAGTGCAAAGGTATGAAAATTATTTATTCCTCAAAGGTATGACTTAAATATTTTTATATCCTGCGGCGATAGTTGTAATTTACCAGGAATACACCTACTATAATAAAGACAATCCATAATGCATAAATAGCCTCAAAGGGCTCTCCGTCGATTACGCCCCAGATAACTGCAACAACGGGTATTATATAAGTTACGGAAGAGGCAAAGACCGGGCTCGCCATTTTTATCAGTTTGTTGAATGCAAACAGCGCCAGGGCCGTACCCACAATGGAAAGTATGGCCAGGTAGCCCAATCCGGCAAGGTTGGATGCATCGGAGGCCATCTTGTGTATGAAGGGCGTCCCTGCTAGGAGAAAAATAAGTACCGGCGGGCCAATTAAGAAAAAAGAGAAAACCGTAATCGTCACGGAAGTGAGGTGCCTGAGGTGTGCTTTGACCACATTTACATTGATGGCATAGCATATTGTTGCGATGATCACGAAAACGGCATACTTTATATTGAACTCGAAGCCCCTGCCCCC
>CAZXWD010000056.1:17113-20821 GCA_964644135.1 uncultured Bacteroidales bacterium
GCAGGCCTTTATGCGATGTAAATAATTGAATGTAATGTTCACCAAACACTAATTAAAACCTAATTCTTATGAGAAGTTTTACGAAGCTTTTACTGATGACTGCAATCATGTTTCTTGCTTCATCAGTAGTCTTTTCCCAATCCAACACTGGAATGTCCCTGAAAGAGATACAGGAACAATCCCAGAAGCAGGAGGTAAAAGACCCTGGCACGATCGTTGAGGTTCCGGAAACAGAACCGGGCAACAGCCGTGCTGTAGGAGATGATTGTACAGACCCGATCATCGTTTCCTTGCCTTCGGCATTTCCTTACAGTGATAACAATACCACTTGCGGGCGCGGAAACAATTACTCCACAACCTGCCTTGGTCTCTATGATGGTGGTGAGGATATCATCTACAGGCTGGATGTCACAAGCGATGTTTTTGTTGATATCAGCATGGATCCGCTGGGGACAACCTACACGGGGATCGCATTGTTTGATGACTGCCCTGATATAGGTAACTGTATGTCATACGTTACTGGCTTCAGCTCAGATCCTAAATCAATTACTTTCCAGGAGCTTTCAGCCGGGAACAGTTATTATATCATGGTCGACACCTGGCCATCACCCACCTGTATCCCTTCATTCGACCTGGAGATCATTGATGCAACCCCAACCTATGATCCGGTCACAGCTTTCCCGTTCTTCTCAAATTTTGAGGACGGAATGCTTCCTGATGAATTCACGGTTATCCTTGGAGGAAATTGTGACGTTGATGCCACAGGCGATGCTGCATACAACGGCAGCTACGGTGCCCAGTACATGGGCGGAACCTCATCAGGGTATGGTACTTACAGCAACGGCGACGATGCCTTTGACAACAATGGCAGCCACGTTGCCCAGACCCAGATCATGGTTGAGCCCGACGGAACAGCCGGCCCGCTCACACTTACTTTCTGGCTGAAACTGCAGTATACTTATAACGTAAATTATAGCTGGTTCAGAGTAAATGTAAATGGTGTGCCTATAGCTGATGTCGACAACGGACTCATCTATCCCCGCGCCAGTGATCGCGAACTCGATCCCTTTGTTGAGTGGGAATTCGACCTGAGCCCCTGGCAGAACGACCCGTCGTTCATTGTTACACTTGAATCATGTAACAAATACGCACCGGGCGGAGCTTCTTCTTACCCCTGGGGCGACAATGCCCTTGTGGATGACCTGCAGATATTCTACAAACAGGATCCGGGCGTTGTTGAAGGCTATGTATTCAACTACGACGGCCTTGCTATCTCAGGCGCTACCGTGGTACACGAAATGACAGCTACCCAGACAGTATCAGGCCCCAATGGTTTCTACAGCCTCGGACCACTGCCTGCAGGAGACCAGGAACTTACAGCCGGAAAAACAGGATACAACACTACAACTGCTACGGTTGCCGTTCCTTCAGGCGATACAACAAATTACGACTTTACACTTACCCAGCCCAGCATGGTGGTATCTCCGCTCACAGTGACACAAACACTGAATCCGGAACAATATTTCACCTTCGACATGAGCGTGCTGAACAACGGCAACGGTCCGCTGGACTGGGAAGCAAGTATTGTATATCCGCCTTCAGATGGTATTTCACTCGAAACCCTTTTCGCCAATAATACCATCAACCCGGTTGCTCCGCAAGGTGACCCGACAGGTCTTGCACCTTCGATCACAGACCCGAGCGTATACAATATTCCTATTATAGATGGCTTACGTGATGATGACTCCGAAGCATTCGGATACAATGCATACAGTGCCGGCGGTGACCCCACAGGTACTTATTCATTCATTCTGAACAACCCGGGCGTTATGACACAGATCGGCCCTGCCGCATCTAACTTCATCGCCGGCGCCGACTTTATGGATGATGCCTATTACGGATGTATCTATGGTGGCACATGGGTTTCGATGGACCCTGAAACAGGTGTGATCACTACTATTGGTTCATGCCCCGACTTTGCGGGTGTTGCCTATGATGGCACAACTGAAACAATGTACGGCGTTACCTTTGCAGGCCAGCTCTATACAGTTGATCCGGCTACAGGAACTTCTACCATGGTTGGTACGGGTTTAAGCGGTATGATCGCAATGGCTTGCGATGCCGACGGAATGCTCTATGGTATCGACCTCAACTCAGACCAGTTCGGTTCCATAGATAAAAACACCGGTGCCTGGACAGCTATAGGTCCTCTTGGTATGGATGTTAACTATGCACAGGATATGGCTTGCGATCGTTCAACCAATACCATTTACTGGGCAGCCTATACATTGACCTTCAGTACCGGCCAGCTTTACACCATTGATAAGACAACAGGTGTTCCGACCCTTATCGGAGGCTTCCAGGGTGGCGCTGAAGTTACAGGCTTTGGTGTGCCAGGAGGTGGCGGTGGTGGTGCCGGAGATTGGCTCACAATGGACCGCTACGAAGGCAGTGTTGCCCCGTTCGGCGGGGTTGACAATGTTCCTACCCATATGGACGCTTCAGGCGCCCTTGCCGGTGAAGTATACACTGCTGACATTGTCTTTACATCTACACCTAACGTAGGTACGATCACAGTACCCGTAACCATGATCATTGCCGGTGATCCGCTTGCTGCAGTGGACGAACTTGAAGTCGAACTCACAAATGATTTAACCGGCGAAGTATCATTGTCATGGACTTTATTGGAAGGCGGAACAGGAACACTGCAGTATTATCTCATCAAGAGAAATGGTGCTGTAATTGCTACCACAACCGATCAGTTCTATACTGACCTGCTTCCCGACTTCGGTGAATATTGCTATACTGTTGAAGCCGTTTATGATGAAGGTTCAACAGCACCTGCAGGTCCCGAATGCATAGAATGGCCGAATCCGGAGCTGTTTGTCGATCCTGCCAGCCTCGAAGGTTGGGTTTGGGTTGATAACCAGGTTACAGTTTACACAACTATTCATAATAATGGTATAGGAACACTTCAGTATACATTCCCCGATTACGTTCCTTCAGATTTCTCATGCATGCATGAAGTGGTTATGTATGATGATTTCGGAGACGGATGGAACGGAGGATTGCTGACAGTTTATGTAAACGGTACGGCTGTACTCACTGATATTACCCTTTCAAGCGGTTCAGGCCCTGAAAGCGAGTTTTTCATGGCCGACGGCGGTGATGAGATTACCACCACATTCGACTGTGGCAGCTTTTGCTACGAAGTATCATACGAGATAGTTGACGGAGAAGGAAATATAATAGGTGACGATGGTATGGGCGGATCGACCCCCAGTGGTATCGGACCGGGAGAATGTACAGCAAATTGCCCGGTACCTAGCTATATTGTTGATGTACAGCCTCCTACAGGCTTCATCGCTGCGGGTGACTCACGTGAGATTGCCATTACCTATGATGCAACCGACTTCCCTCCGGGAGACTATCCTGAAGACCTGATGCTCGAAAGCAACGATCCGGATAACCTGGAGTTCACTATTGCTAATACAATGCACGTTTACCTGCCCGCGCAATATGCAGGAACGGTTATTGACAACAATGACGGAACCGGATTACCGGGAGTACTGGTAAGTGCAGGAGCTTTCTCTACAACGACCGATGAAAACGGTGACTACAGTCTCTTGGTCGATGAGGGCACCTACGATGTGTTCTTCGACAAGCTGGGTTACCAGACGGTTATCGTAGCGGACACCTTTGCCGCCG
>CAZXWD010000057.1:0-20262 GCA_964644135.1 uncultured Bacteroidales bacterium
AATATATCTGCGGCCCGTGTGCTTCACTGGATTTTCTGTTAAGAGTTTAACAAAAATAGTAAGTATAATAGTAAGTATTATGTTTCCAGGGCTTTGGAAGAAAGGATATAATATAACTATCTAGATATCAATATTTAAAATAATGAATTGGCAGCAAATTTATATTGAATCTAAAGAGTTTCGGTGTACTTAAAATGTAATATACAAACGGGTTGCGCGGTTTGTATGTTATTGCTTTTACTTTGCGTTCCTTTGAGCCCCCGCCTGCCTTAGCAGTGCGGCTGGCAGGTTCGCGCCTTTGTGGCTGACCCTTTATTTGCCATGAAAGCACTAAGCACGGCAATGTTAAATATTGCACTTTGGCAGCTACATCTCCACAGCCAAAATTAAGCGATACAAACCCTATCTTTCCGAAAATAACTTTATCCGGTGATATTTAAACTGATCCGTTTGCTAATCACCGCTATTGAAAAGCTCATCAACAGAGAAATAGCGTTCGCCAGTATCGTAATTGAAGGTGAGTATCCGGGCGCCGGGGTCAATTTCGTTGATCTTTTTGTTAACGGCAGCCATGGAGGCACCTGTTGAAATACCTGCCAGGATGCCTTCTTCGGCCGCGAGCCGCCTGGTAAATTCAAAGGCTTCTTCCTTGCTTACCTGTATGGTTCCGTCGAGGTACTGCGTGTAAAGGTTTTTGGGAACAAAGCCTGCCCCGATACCCTGGATAGGGTGGGGGCCCGGTTCCCCGCCACTTATAACAGGGGATAGTTCAGGTTCAACAGCAAATACTTTTACCGAAGGGAATTTTTCCTGCAGGTATTTTCCAACGCCGCTGATATGCCCTCCTGTGCCCACACCTGTGATGAGGTAGTCAAAACCTTCGGGGAAGTCGGCCAGGATCTCATCCGAGGTAGCCCGGTAATGGATGTCAGGATTGGAAGGATTGTCGAACTGCATCGGTATCCAGGAGCCGGGTATGTTATTTGCTAATTCATTCGCCCTGGCAATGGCCCCTTTCATGCCTTCTGTTTTAGGGGTGAGTTCAAGTTCCGCGCCATAAGCAGCCACGATCCTTCGCCGTTCCAGCGACATCGACTCCGGCATCACAAGGATCAGCCTGTATTTTTTCACTGCAGCCACCATAGCCAGCCCGATGCCGGTATTTCCGCTGGTTGGTTCAATAATGACCGAACCTTCCTTCAAAACCCCGGCAGACTCGGCATCTTCTATCATTGCAAGGGCAATGCGGTCCTTGATGCTGCCTCCCGGATTGGCCCTTTCGAGCTTCATCCAGACTTCGTATCCCCGGGGATAAAGGTGGTTGATCCTCACGTGGGGTGTGCCGCCGACTGTCTGTAAAATATTTTCTGCCTTCATATCTTAGAAATTAGATGTTAAATGATAAAATTTACCGGGTTTGCCTTTGTCTCTTTGTCCCTTACCTTGATCTTATTGTCGTGGTAAACAATACGGCCCGGGCCCACGCTTTTCGTAAGCCAGACGTTCCCTCCTATTATGGTATCCCTGCCAATGGTGGTCTGGCCTCCAAGTATCGTACATCCGGAATATAAAATGACATTGTCTTCAATGGTAGGGTGACGCTTTGTATCAGCAAGCTCCTTTTCAACGTAAAGAGCGCCCAGGGTAACGCCCTGGTATATTTTGACATTGTTCCCCACAACGGCTGTTTCACCTATAACGATGCCTGTCCCGTGGTCAATAAAGCAATTCTTTCCTATTGCTGCCCCCGGATGTATATCGATGCCTGTCTTGGTATGGGCGTATTCAGTCATCACCCTGGGCAGCACCGGGACTTCCAGTTGATAGAGAATGTGTGCCAGGCGGTACACAATAAGCGCCAGGAAGCCCGGATAGGTCAGGATCACCTCTTCGAAACTCTCGGCGGCAGGGTCACAGCTTACAAAGAACCTTGCATCATCTAGCAGCCTGTCGTAAACTTCCGGTAATTCCTCAAAAAACCTTGAAACAGTTTCCTGTTTCGAATACTTAAGCGATGTATCCAGTGGCCCGAGCAGTTCACTGAAACGCTTCTTCAGGGAGATCAGCCGCAATTCAAGTTCGGCATCTGTAAGCGTACGGTTCTCTTTGATTGGAAAGAGAAGATTTACCATCTCCCTGGCCCAGCGCTGGGTTTCCTTGAGCGCAGGCACCTTGTTGCTCAGGCTGTTGTTCATCCTGATGATCTTCCCGGCAAATTCATGCCCCGGGTCATATGCCTTTCCATCGTTCAATTTCATTTTGTCTCCTTTTACCATCAGAGATTTTAATCTTCTGATCATGAGTTAAACAAAGCTCAGAGGGTAATGTTTTTTAAAGGTTACCGGTGGAAATATTCCGGTAAAGGATTCCAGGGTAGCATTATCAGGTTGTCAGATTAAACTGGTTCAGGTTAGTTCTAAAGATAGTTATTGCGCTGAAAAGCCATCAATTACTCGGTTACAAAAATCTCTGAGTCCGGATGAAAAGCCAGCCAGGCAAAAGCAAAATGGTTGCCATGCGGAATTACAGTCAGTTGCTCCCCTTCATATTTTCCAGATATGCATTTTCCGGTGATATTCCAGGTTGACCCGGTTTGCCGGTCTCTGAAACCGTTGTCTGCTTTCTTAAAACGGAGTGTGTCGCCGTTGATTACCGGACTGAAAACCGTTACTGACCCAACTTTTTTTGACTCAGAGATATTTTTCTCGTCCACAACCGAAACTGTTTTTGAGGTATAAAAAAGAACTATGGGGGTATTTTTAAAGCTATCGTTGATGACAGCCGTTTTATCGAAAGCAGAGAGCGGATAGATCTTGTATTCACCATCGATCCTTACGTCTATCACACGTTCCATCGCCGGCAGCCGGGGATCAACTTTACCTTGAAAAAGCCTTGGCTGCTTATTGGCCGGATCATCATATCCTGTGTATGGATTGGTCCCGTATTCGGTAAACTGGCCGGTTTCGGTGGATAATACCAGGCCATTGGGGTATGCATCAAAATATTCCTCCAGTGATATCAGCATGGAAGGAACCAGTTTTAACTCTGCACCGGCCAAAGAGCCTACAAGTGCCTGGCCTGTCAGTTGCTGCCACCAGCTTTCGGTTTGACGGTCCCACATCACCAGGTCGCTGTTGCGGAGCATTCCTGAAACACCAAAGTCAAGCAGATAGGATTTGCCTTTATATTCAAGCCGCCGGTCGTAAACCACTGCAGTATTGCAAAGCGGGCAGTAGGTGATCGAAACTTTCTTACCCCCTGCTTCATCATTCACAATTTCGTGATACATGAGTACACTGAGGGGATAGGCTTTGGCCTGTCCGTTGATTTCCAGGGCCACAACCGGTTCATGGCCAAAATAGGTATTGCCAGCCGTTTGCTGATCCCAGAATTTGGGGTCGTCGATTGGAGGTATTCCATCGGGGTTCAGCAAAGCTGTGAATTCATGAAGCGGCACAATGCGATTCGATGTGTCGGTTTTCCATTCTATTTCAAGGTTTTTAGGGTTTTTCTGTGCCATTGTTAAAAAAGGCAGTAAAAGAAGTGTTAATAAAATTGTCTTTGTCATAATTAAAAGTATTTATTGTATTCTATTCCGTTTGGTGGCGGGGGATCCTTGACGGCAGGCGTGTCAGCAGTTCGTAATGTTTCAAGCTCAACATGTATCCTTGCCGGTTTTGAAGTTTTTTTGCTGACCTCAGCCACTTTTTCAAGTCTTTCAGGAGTGAAAACAAAAAAGGAAATATCATTTTCTATGGCCCATTCGAGATAATCGTCATCTACAAATCCCATGATCATGATGTGGCAGGCCTCTCTTTTAACTTCCAGGGCACGGCGGGCTTCTTCAACACTGAATACCGAGAAATGATCAACCCCACATTCCTCGATCATGGGAAGCAGATCTTCGATCCCATGCCCATAAGCATTGGCTTTTATTACCATTGAGTATTTAACCCCCGGTCCGGCTTTCTCTTTCATAAACCGGATGTTGTTGTTCAGTGCGCTTTTGCTTAATTCTATGTATGATGTGAAAAGCATGATTTTGTATTTTATCTGACTGGGGATAGGTTGGTATCGAGCTAATGTAATACCGTTTTCTCATAAAAACTTAGATATTTCCTGATCTTTCTTTTTTAAGCATTATTTCGTTATGGTGTAAAGCATAAAAAACCCAATAACTGCGAACAGGATGGCAATCCCCACTTTCATTTTGTCTTCCGGTATTGAACTCTGGATTTTAGCTCCAAGCTGCCCGCCAATGATCACGCCGGGTGCAGTAAAAATCAGCAGGTTCATTACCTTGTTATACGTTTCGGGACCTTCCTGAAAGAATGCGTAGAAATGGCCTGCCGATGCTACCAACATGGTAATTACCACCACAAAGATGGAAGTTCCCACGGCAACAGGCGGTGGTACTTTACAACGTGCTACCAAATTGTATTCATGCATAGTTTATTCCTGTTCAATTGTGTGTAGTAGAATCTCTGGTAAATAAGTCGTTAGCAAAGCAAATCCTGACAAATTGAAGGTGTATTTTCCGGGAAGAAGTTTCAAATATCTAAGCTGATCCGGTATTTTGAATAACCGTATGGATGCTGATCACAAATTTTAAACAGGATTGAACAGATCATCCAGTTGCAATTCATTTTGGACCAGGCCTGTGGAATAAATGTTTTTTCGCACTCCAAAGGTTGTTATCATCGTCAGAAATACCGATTTGCGTGTTCCTGTTTCAGATTTAAAGGTCCCGATCTTGTTTCTTAATTCGGCTGCATATTTTTTAGAGATGGTGAACGGATTTATTGAAAATTTCATTTCACATAGATTGATAACCTGGTCGCGACGGTCGATGATAAGATCGACCTGAGTACCCTGTTCAGATGTTTTGCTTCTCCAGGAGGAAACTTTAGTATGAACTCCGCTAATTCCAAGAGATTGTTTAATTTGTGAAAGGTGATACAGGCACACCTGCTCAAAAGCATATCCGGTCCATGCCCTGTAGTTCGGAGTATCAATAAAATTTAACCAACTGGTATTATCTGCGTTTTTGTTTGGTTCAACGAATTTTAAATAGAAATGAGAATAAAAGTCAACCAATTGATACAGGCTGTTCCTGGATTTTCTGCCAAAGGGAACATATTTTCTTATGAATCCACTATCTTCCAATTCATCCAAAATTCTTGTCGTGCTGCCTGCGTTGGGCAGACCTGAAAATCTTATGAGTTCATCCCTGTTTAATCCTTTTGATCGTTTGGCAAGTGCCCTGATAAGGCTCAGATGCTTTTCGTGGTTACTGAAAAGTGAGCGGTACAGATTATCAAATTCGTTACTCAGCAAACCTGTTTCGGAGAAGCATATTTTATCGATATTTTGCATCGCACTCAGCCCGGAACCTACTTCATCCCAATAAAAAGGAATACCACCCAATGACATGTATAATTGAACGATCTGATACCGGTCAAGTTTTATGTTTTGTAATTGCAGAAGTTTTTCACATTCATTTAATTTGAATGGTTCAAGCCTGATCTTTTTTGTGATCCGGTTGTGCAAGCCTCCCTTGTTATTGATAAGCTTGTTCGTCATCCAGGAAGTAGCGGAACCGCAAACGATCAATAAAATATCATTTCGGGCAGAAGCCCAGCTATTCCAGAAGTGCTCAAGTGCCTGAAGAAAACTGGAATTGCGGGTATCAAACCAGGGCAGTTCATCTATAAAGACCACTTTTCTACCCTCCTGCGTTTCCAGCAAGCTGCTTAATTGAGAAAATGCTTTAAGCCAGTCACTTGCCGGCATAAATTCATTAGCCTGAAACTGCTTTCCCAGCGCCAGATTAAAATTGGCCAATTGTTGCTTCATGGATGCATTGGCCAATGCGGTTGCCTGAAAGGTGAAATTATTTTTAAATGCATGCCGTATCAGGAAAGTTTTCCCAACCCTTCTTCTTCCGTATATAGCAACAAATTCTGTTTTTTTTGATAGAAGGGTTTCCTGGAGGTAAGACAACTCTTTTTCTCTTCCAACAAATAATTGCATGATAATTCAATTTGGCTGTAAATATATAACTAAACTATGTTATAGCCAAATAGAATTCCAGATATGGCTTTATGCTTATATTATTTCACGTTAAAGCCAAATTGAAATTCCTAACAGATTTATGTCCGCAGCCAAGTTCCATGTTAAGGATTATCTGAAAATATGATCTTAAATTTATCAAAAAATAGTTACTCAAACATTCTGCACAAGCTGCGTCATCACACATGCTCAATGTCACTGAAATCAGCAACAGTCTTGCTATCAGTGACCAAATCTGAAAGTTGCAGTTTGTGGATGTCGTCAACACCATTGCTTCGGGCGAAAACTTTCAGTTCGTTGTTAATGGCGGTGTAAAAATTCACAAATCCTTTGACAGCTTTTGAGTGCAGGACCAATTTCCGGAGTTGCTCATTCTGGGTTGTGATCCCGACCGGACAGGTACCTGTATGGCACACCCTGGCCTGAATACAACCAATGGAGATAAGCGATGCCGTTGCCAGTGCAATCGCATCGGCACCCAAAGCCAGTGCTTTGGCAATATCTGAACTGTCTCTGAAACCACCGGTAACGCATAGCGTCACCTCACTGTTTACTTTATCCAGATATTTACGCGCTCTGCGAATGACAAAAACAGGAGGAATCCCGACATTATCTTTTAAAAATCCTGGAGAAGACCCGGTTGCTCCACCGCGACAATCGAAGGTAATAAAATCCGGTTCAGCTTGCAATGCAAAAGCCAGATCGTCTTCAACATGCCCGGCCGCCAGTTTGATGCCCACCGGTTTACCATCAGTAATGTTTTAATATGGCTGACCATTTTCTTCAGGTCTACCAGACTATTCACCCCCGACAGTCTTCCCGGCGAAACAGAATCCTCTCCCGCTTTCAAACCTCTTGTTTTGGCGATTTCTTCCGTGACTTTATGAGCCGGCAAATGACCTCCCAATCCGGGTTTTACGCCTTGTCCTATCTTTATTTCCACAGCATCTGCCTGTCGGATCGCATCATCATCATGCGAAAAAGCAGCCGTTCCCAGTTCATAAATATACTTTCTGGCCGCTTTTCGTGATTCAGGCAATAAGCCGCCTTCACCCGAGCACATGGCTGTACCGACCTGCGCAGAACCTGCTGCAAGCGCTACTTTGGCTTCTTTGGACAAAGCTCCGAACGACATGTGTGAAACGTAAAAGGGCATGCTGAGCTCAAGCGGCTGCCGGGTAGTTTTTCCGATAAGGGTTTTGGTGTTCACCTCCACATCCTCATTCAAAGGCATTTTGTGTAATTGCGCACCCTTGAAGACGATGGTGTCCAACCCGGGGAATTTTTTTAAAGTACTCATGGCAGAGTTTTCGCTCTTTCCGCTTGCAGCGAGCTTCTGCACAGCAGCAATCCTTTTATCCTTGCTAAACCCTTCATTTTCAATAGTGCCGTCATCCTCAAATTTGGTGTACCAGTGCTGTCCGTCGCAAAAGGGTTTTGATTTGGAGTTTCCACAGCGGCAAAGTGCAAAAACGGCTTTCTTTACCGGAACAAAATTTCCGGCATCATTGGTGAGGCTTTTCAGGTTTTCAACTACTAAGGGGCCGTTTTTTGAAGTGCTTATTTTAATCTTTTCTGACATAAGCGTTAAATTTTTATGTTATAAAATAGCTGATTGATATTATTGAAGGCATAAGATGTTACTGTCAAAACCATTGTGTCACTTATTCTTTTAGCCTTGTTTCAATTTTTATCTCCGAAAGCAGGGTTTTGTGCACCGGGCATTTGTTGGCAATTTCGAGCAAACGTTGTTGCTGCTTTTCATCCAGTTCGCCTTTGAGCTCGATGACCCGGGTGAAACGGTCTATTTTGGCTGAAGCGGAATTTTCACATTCACCACAATCCTCAGCATGAACTTTGCCGTGTTCTATGTGCACATTCACTTCCTCCACCTTCCATTTTTTGCGGTCGGCATACATACGGATGGTCATCGCGGTGCAGCTGGCCAGGCCTGCCGACACAAAATCGTAAGGTGTGGGGCCAAAGTCATTTCCTCCATAGCTTTCGGGCTCATCACCTGTTAAATAATGATGGCCGGCTTTGATCTGAGTGGTGAATTTCTCCTCATTGCTTAAACTGGCCACTACCTGCATGTGTGTATCCGGCTTTTCATCCTCCCGAAAATCGATATATCGTTTTGCCCAGTTGGCAATGACACCACCGATATAGTTAGAATCCTCTGCATTAGAAAGCAGGTGATCGGCGCCATCCAGCGAAACAAAGCTTTTGGGGTGTTTGGCGGCCTTGAAAATTCCGGCAGCATTGTCGATGCCCACGATTTTGTCTTGCGGTGAGTGTGCGATCAGGACAGCTTTCCGCAGGTTTTTAAGAACGGTAGACATATCCACGGCTTCCAGGTCGTCGATAAACTGCTTTTTGATGGTGAAAGGGCGGCCGCCGATGGAAACCTCCGCATAGCCTTTGCTGTTGATCTCTTCCAGGCCATGGGTGATCAGCCTGGTTACATGTTTTGGATCTGCCGGCGCCCCGATGGTGGCCACGGCAGATACCGAATCCATTTCGGCAGCAGCATACATAACCGCCGCCCCACCCAGCGAATGGCCGATGAGCAGCGAGGGTGCAGCGTAATTTTCTTTCAGGTAAGCAGCGGCTGTCTGCAGGTCCTGTATGTTGCTGGAAAAATTGGTGTCGGCAAAATCGCCCTCGCTTTCTCCCAGTCCGGTAAAATCAAACCTCATGACGCCAAAACCCTCCCCGGTTAAAGCCCGGCTGATGTTGCGAATGGCCGAGAAATTTTTGTTACAGGTAAAACAATGGGCAAACAAAGCAAAACTAAGGGGTTTGCGGTCGGCAGGCAACTCCAGCCTTGCTTTCAGGGTAATCCCTTCGTTGTTTGTGAATTCTATTTTATTGGTTTTCATGATAAAGAATTAATGAATTAACTGCTTCTATCAAAATAATCTAATCAGTTTGATTTTTCAAAAACGATTACGCTGTTGCATATAGATATCAATTATTTTTCAATCGCAACCCCCTTCCAGAATGCCACCCGGCCTTTGATCCCTTTTGCCAGTTCACTGGGCTGGGGATAATACCAGGCCGCATCTTTGTTGATTTTACCATCCACTTCCAGATTAAAATAGGAAGCAGTGCCTTTCCACAGACAAACTGTATGGGTTTGGGATTCAACAAGGTACTCCTTTTTTGCCGAATCGGCAGGAAAGTAACTATTTCCTTCCACATTAATGATATCATCGCTTTCGGCAATGATCATAACAATGCGCTTCATGACTGTATCCTTTTTTTGATGAGGTGATCCAGACTGATTTTTCCGGCCCCGTTGATCAGCAATACAAACAACATCAGCATGTAATACAGGGGTATTTCAAAGCCATTGTCGCCGGCATTAAAACCGTTGCCCCAGTGGACTGTAGCAATAGCTACAACCATGGTAATCATCAACGGGATGGAGATAATGCGGGTAGCCAGGCCAAGAGGTAATAGGATCACTGCAGCCATTTCCGTTGTGGCAGCCAGGTAGGCATTCAGGCCGGGCAGAGGTATGCCCATACTGTCGAACCATTCTATGATGCCATTGATATTTCCCCATTTCATCATGGCGGGCATGTAGAAGCCATAAGCCAGTACAAGCCTCAGCAAAAGCAGGGGAATATCCTGCAGGTTTTTGAGTTTTTCGGTTATATTCCGATACATTGTTATAATTTTCATGTCTGTAAAAATTTAAAGTTGTTGAATTTTATTTGCTAATGAAATTTCACCTGATTTGTAGGGATATTTCAAAAAACCTGACAAAAAAAGCTTGAAGAAAATTTGTTAACAAGGAATGGAATCAGTTCGACCTGATCCTGTTGGTGTAGCACCGGTTATGACGCTTCCAGTCCGGGTCGGTTCCGGTCTTGACTATAATAATCTCTGACCTTGAACTTGAAGAAGACTATAAAGTTTGCATGAATTTTAATGTGGGCTCTTTTTAATAAAAGGATATGGAGTGGAAAAGCAGGATCAATAGCTATCCCCCAGCTTGCTTTTCGTTTCTTTTTTGAGCTTCTCAAGATCAATGGAAATATCTTCGGGTTCAACCATGTGGCTCATTGCCCGGTCGATCATATACGATTGCTTTTCATAGTTGCTGCAGGCGCTGCACATGCTTTTATGTGCAGCAAGCTGGAGTTTTTCTATTATTGAAAGCTTGAAATATATTTTCTTTTCGATTAGCTCAGTCGCTTTAAAACACGAAAGAAATAATATATGCATTAATTTTTTCATCCCCACTGTTAGTTTTGGAACCAGTTACCGTCAATACATTCGCGCAAATTCAATTTTGCCCTGTGCATAATCTGCCAGAAATTAGTAGGAGTAATTTCAAGTTCCTGACAGATATCCTCACCACTCTTATTTAAAAAATATTTCAGCTTAACGCAGGCATTCCATTTTTCCGGCAGTTCTTCCAAGCAATTTTTCAGCACTCTTTGAAAATCATGATCATCCAGTAAATTTGCTTCTTCGTGGTCCCATGCTTTTGGCCTTTTGTTCACAAACCAGTCACCTTCATCGTCAAAGAAATCAACAAATGAGTTATTGATTGCTTCAGGAGATTTGGCCTTTTGCCTGTAAACATCAATGATCTTAAAATTCAATATTGAGAAAAGCCATGTTTTAGGTGAGCTTTTCCCCTCGAAATCATCTAATTTCTCTGCTGCTGCAAGAAAAGTGTCCTGTACAATATCTTTTGCCAGTTCCTCATCCGAAAGCTTGAACATTGCCCAACGGAACATGTCGGAGGAAAATGATTCAACCCATTCGGAAAGATTGTATTTATTTCTGGGCATAGTTTACCTGGTTGGCACAATCTTAAGTAAGCTAAGATATACAAAATTTGTTTTTTGCAAAGAAATACATATTGCAGCCTGATTCGTGCTTTCTACCTTAAAAAAACGGACGAAAAAGCCGGGAAAGGAATGTTTTTTTCAGGAAATTCTTAGCATTGAAGCTGCGATTAAATCCTCCCTTGACTTTTTCTCCATTCTTATATAACTTAGTAAGATATGTGATTTGATTTGATGCTTATCTGAAAATCCCGCCATTATGAAAAAGTTTTTATTATTAACCGGTTTACTGGCCTTCTTTTTTTCAACACTCGCACAAAATGACCATGATGCGAACGGTGTATTTGAGGTGGAACCCTGGGTGCAAACTACTGCAGACAGGGAATACGTGCATTTTGCAGATACTGGTGATGTATTGCATACAATTCCAACGCCCGGAGGAAAATGCAATGCACTTACCTGGGACGGTTCAGCGCTATGGACTTCCGACCTGATCACAAGGACCATCTACAGGGTAAGCCCTGACGACGGCTCTGTTCTTTCAAGTTTCCCTTATCCTTCTGAATTTGATTATTGTGAAGGCCTTGCCTGGGACGGGACCTATCTGCTGGCTTGCGGCTGGGAATCATCCAACGGCTATGGGAGCAAGATATTTACACTTGATCCGGAGGATGGCGCAATAATAGAGTCTTTTTCATACCCACTCGAAGAACCCTGGCCCCATGGCATCACCTACGACGGCCAGTACATCTGGGCAAATGAGTTCAACACCAATTCACTTGACAAACTGGACAGGGAAACAGGGGAGATCATTCATTCAGTGCCTGCTCCGGGGGAGAAATCAGTTGGGGTGACATGGGATGGGAAATACCTCTGGTCAGATAATTATGAAGAGTGGGCGATCTACCAGATCGACCCTGCCGACGGGTCAATCATAACTTCATTTCCTGCCCCTACCTACAACCCGAGGGGAATGGCTTTCGACGGGCACCGGCTCTGGGTTATTTCATGGAATAACGAGACTATCTACCAGCTTGATGCCGGTCCGGCAGCGGTACCTGAATATTCCAGATCAGATTTGTCAATATTTCCGAATCCGGCATATGACCGTATCACGGTGATTAATTTTAATACACCGGTCAGTAGAAAAGTTCTTTTGGTCGACATAACCGGTAAGGCAGTTTTATCCGGATTTATTCCAAAAGGTGAGGACAGACGTGTAATTTCCCTGGATGGGTTCAGCCCCGGGCTGTACACGATACTTTTAGAGGACGGGAACAGAGATTTCAGTTCCGCTAAAGTACTGGTAGTTAAGTAGGCCTTACTATTTATCAGAGGCTGAGAAAACCGGTTTGATACGATAAAGTCAAATTGCTGAGGTCTTACTGCAATATCCCGGGGAGAATTTTCTAATTTCGTTCCCTATGAATTATATCACCCTTCCAACTACAGATTTCAAGGTATCAGAGATCATTCTCGGATGTATGCGCATCCATGAAACAGACCCTCAAAAAATCTCTAAGCTTATTAAAACAGCATTGGAAGAAGGGATCAACTTCTTTGATCATGCCGACAAATATGGCAACGGAATGTCTGAAGTTAAACAGCTATTACTTCGGGAATAAATGAACAACAGTGGTTAAGTGTTGTTTTAAATTATAATTAATCTCATCTAACATGAAAAAAATCCCATTTAAAATCCTAATTATTATGCTGGTTACAGGATTGTTCAGCCAATCGTGCAATCAGCTACAAGGTCCGGATAGCAGTAAAAAATCAAACATCGCAAAAGGAGAAAGCCCAAAGGTACTGTTTGTCCTGACAAGTCATTCTGAACTGGGCAACACCGGTGAAGAGACTGGCTTTTACCTTTCAGAAGCCTCTCATCCCTGGAAGGAACTTACCGAAAACGGAATCCAGGTCGATTTCGTTAGTATAGAAGGAGGCATGCCGCCGGTTGACGGCTTCAAGCTTGACGACCCTATTAACAAGGAATTCTGGGAAAGTTCTGAAATTCAGCAGGCGCTTGAAAATGCCCCGTCACCGGGTAAAATTGATCCGGCTCAGTACGATGCCATCCATTTTGTAGGAGGGCATGGTACCATGTGGGATTTTCCTGAGAATAAACAAATTGCTGACCTTGCTGCAGCCATTTATGACAATGGGGGGTACGTGACTGCTGTTTGCCACGGGCCTGCAGCACTTGTAAATATCCGCCTTTCGGACGGAAGTTACCTGGTTGATGGGAAAACGCTCACATCATTCACCAATGCCGAGGAAGAAGCGGTAGGACTTACGCAGGTAGTGCCCTTTCTTCTACAGGATGTTCTTGAGGAAAGGGGAGCTGATTTTGTTGCTTCTGAAAACTGGACCGACAATGTACAGGTGAGTGACAGGCTTATTACCGGGCAGAACCCGCAGTCGGCATCAACACTGGGCAAAGAGCTTGTAAAATATCTCGAAAAGTAATTCCGGTCAGGGTTTGCTGCAAAATAGGACTAAAATATTCTGTGGCAGGTTTTAATATGTTAACCTCTTATGGTATGTTAGCAGGGTTGAAAGATCCTGCTTTTTTTTTTCTGTGAGCAAATACATACATTTGCTTTTATTGCATAAACCAAAACCATTTATTTATGAAATTCAAGTTGTTCTTTGTCTTGTTATGCTATCTCATCTCTTCCTTACCACTCTATTCACAGGTTTCCATTAATGAAGACGGATCACCCCCTGCAGGATCGGCCATGCTTGATGTTAATTCAAACGATAAAGGTTTGTTGGTGCCACGTATGACTGCATCACAGAGGGACGGTATTGCATCCCCTGTTGCAGGCCTTGTTGTTTATGTAACTGATGAAAACCAGTTCAGTCTCTTCTCGGATGGTCAATGGAAGAGCTTAGTTATAGCTGATTCCCTTTTCTGGGCATCATCAGGGGATGATATTCACACCCTGAACTCTGGTAAAGTGGGTATTGGCACCTCTAATCCTCAAAACCAGGTTGAGGTTTATAATGAGGCAGGTACGGCCAACCTATCCATAATCGGAAAAACAGGTTCCGGTGCCTCTGTCAGGTTGGAAAACCATGTTGATGATGATGCTGCACTGATCCTTGATGTCACAAGGGATCTCAAGTTTATCAATATGGCTTTAGATAATGATGCAGATATCGTTTTCAGGGTACAAGACTCCGATGAGGTTCTGAGGTTAAAAGGTAGCGGTATTATTGAAGTGAGCGGTGAACTTGATATGAACGGAAACGAATCGAGGAATTTCGTCATTGAAAACCGTACAAGTGACCCTGCAAGCCCGCAGGTCGGGCAGGTCTGGATAAGGACCGATCTTTAATTTTTTAATTCATACATAATATATACAATGTATTTTTTTCGATCGAGGAGAATTTCTATGTAAAAAAAGGCTGCCCGAAATGAGGCAGCCTCTTTAAAATATTCTTTAATGACAGCTTTTATCTGTCTCCCACAATGTATTTCTTCTCCACTGTTCCGTCATCATACTGATAAATGAGTACAGTTCCTTTCGTATCCTTATGAACTTCCCGCCCGAAAATGTCATAGACTTTTACCAGCTTTCTTTCCGGATTGTAACCGGCCAAAGGCTCATCCTCAATGTTTGTAAAGGTATCCCTTACCAGGAAAATTATGCCTGCTTCAGGATTTGGCTCGGGATCGTCCCAGAAATTGTAGTGCATTTCCAGGGTATCATTCTGGAAGTAAACCACCTCGTAAAAGAAATGCTGGTAGAAGTATTGCCCTGCATAGACCGTTTCGAGGTACCACCAGTGGTATCTGTTTGTTTCTGCATCGAATTCACTTTGCTGGGTATTGGGGTAAATAGTGGGCATCAGGTGGCCTGACGTCTCTACATAGAATCCATCCGGTTCAATGGTCATGGTCATGGGATCGTTATATCCGTTCCATTCACTGCTGATATAACCACTCCATGTTCCCACAAAATCTTCGAAAGTATAAGATTGTCCGGAGGAAGAGATGAACATGAATAATAATGAAGCTAAAAAGGTAATTTTTTTCATTCCTGATCTATTAATTGACATTTTCATTGAACCACTCATAAACATTGAATTTGGCTGATTGTTCACTGACTGGCTCTTTTTCCTGATTTTTTTGGAAAAATGACAGGTGTTTTCGACCCTTAAACCGATAACATGGCTCGGGCAAGGAAACATGAATGGTTTTTGTGAGGAGATCTTCCCGAAGTAATGAAATAATTCGTAATTAGTTGAACTACTAACATTAATTCATGAAAAACAAGATCTTATCCGTCATGTTCAACTTACACGCCATGTCAATGGTTTATTTCAGGCAGGCGGGCGACAAAATACAGGTTTATGAAAAGGTATTTTTATCTGGCCATAATCCTGATCCTTGCTTTTATCCTTGTCAAAACATTATTTCGTCAGGAGAAAGGGTCACAAATACAAAATGTTTTAGATTATGATACTTCAGGTGAGATATCCCTGATCGGCGCCTGTCAACCCTATTATCTGCTTTCGGAAAAAGGTGATACAACTGTAGCCTTCCTGCTGCTGGCCTTGGTGATAATTTTTCTTTCATCAACGACGGTAAGAAATTTTATTTCCTCAATTCCCGATAAACCCAAAAAGACAATAGGTTTTTCAGCAGGTTCTATGACAAACAACTAAAAAACAAACGTAATTGACAGCACTATGAAAGCAGCTTGCACCTGATGATCAACATATTTCTGTGGCTGCAGAAAGCTTTCTTCTAAAATTGATTGATACCAAGATAAAAATCACCTCTCACGGTGTCGATGTTTAACTTTCCTTTCGGATCCGTGCATCGGGCAACCGTAAAGTTCCCGGTACAGATTGGCCAGGCGCATTGCCTGCTCCGGTGTGCATACCTGCTTTAATGCCAGGTAATGATCGATGTTTTCCTTTTGCAGGCGTACCTGAATATCCGCTAATTCCTCCGTCAGATCATTCAGATAACTTTTGTCAGGATCCGTTACTGCAAGTTCATCCAGGATTTCCCCGCGAAGTTTTTTAATGGAATCGGCCAGCGGTCCCGAAACTTTAAGGTATTCCCCACTGATTTGGTCTACCTGACGGGTTTGTTCATCGGTAAGATCAAGCCGCGCCTGGTAGAGACACCCGGGAGTAGCCCTTTCGTCACCGCAAGTGACCACAGAGGGTTTTACAGGATAAAAAAGATAGGCGCCTAGCGCAGCAAGATTCACTACGATAAGAAAGATCAATACCCGGAAAAGTAAACGGTTTTTATGATACATTTCCATGTTGCTCATTGTTGATCGGTTAACACATACAGCTCCTCTGCGGTAAAGTGATTGATGAAAAGTTCCTTTTTAAGTACTTCCACAGACTGTCCGGTGGCTTCGGGCGAAGTATTTGCACCCCCTTGGGTACCAATAAGAAAACCCAGGCCGGCGGCAAGGATAAGTGTCAGCGTGATGAAAACCGGACGCAGGAAGGGAACAGCCTGGCTGGCCGGGGGATGCTGATTTTTCTCGAGGTGCTGCAGTATCCGTGTGGTTGCAAAAGGGTTTGGCTCCCGGGCCTTTTCCTGTTCAATGGCCGACTCCAATGCCCGGTAATCCTTCAATAAATTGGCGCAGGAAGCGCATCTCCCGGCATGTTCTTCCAGGGCAGCCGCCTTTTCTGAAGAAAGCGTCCCTTCACCGTAAGCAAATAAATTGTTTTGTACATCCCGGCAATCCATATCAGTCATTTTTTTGAATATTCGTTAAAATGTTGGGCTAGAATTTTCTGCAAATTTTTTCTGGCCCGATGCATCAGCGATTCAACCGACGATAAACTGGTATTCATTACCTCTGCAATATCTTTATAAGAAAGCTCTTCATACTTATGCAGGATAAAAGCCGTTCTCTGGTTCATCGGCAGGGAATCAATAGCGTTTTTCAGCAGTTTGCGGTTTTCTTCTCTGGCTAACGGATTATCCTCCGTGGCGATCCCTTCCATTTTATTTTCATCCCTGCCCGCCATTCGAATTGCGTTTTCTATTCTCAGAAAGGCCTGACGCCTTTTAATTCTCTTCAATTCATTCAACGAACGGTTAACAGTGATGCGGTAAATCCAGGTGGATAGCGATGAAGACTGACGGAATTTCCCTATCGAATTCACGATCTCCAGGAAGACATCCTGTGCCAGGTCTTCGGCATCCTCCATATTGCCAAGGAAATAATACGCTGTTTTGATGACTTTTTTCCGGTAGCTTTCAACAAGGCTGGTGATTGCCTTGCGTTCCTTTGCAATAACTCCTTCAATCAGTTCACTTTCTGTCATCCTTTCCAGCCTGGTTACCTAGCTATTTTAAAGAAAAAAAGCCGGGAAATTTCGATAGTGGTCATCCCTTTCCCCGGCCATCCGCAAATTACATCAAACTTAGCGATTATTTCTTATCAGGCCCGTTTTTATTGCCGCAGGGGCCAACACAACCCGGATGATTTTTAGCGCCGGTGCCTTTTAGACAATTGGTGCCCTGACCTTTGCAGCAGTTCAGGTTTCCCTTGCTGCACTTTCCATCGGTAAAGTGATCGCAAGTCCCATCTTTGTTTGCGTCCACAAACTGACAGTCTTTACTCTTGCTGATCCCCCTGATTTCGGAATGATCGCATTTTCCGTCGCCGTCTTTATCGACAAATTTTCCGATCTCCGATGAAGTTGTTTTTGCCACTTTTGCCTCATCCTTGCTGACTTTCGCTTCAGTTTGTGCAAAACCTTGTCCTGCAAGTAACAGAGTAAAAAGGAACACTAAAATAAATCCACTTACTTTTTTCATAGGTTTTTCTTGATTATTAGTAATACATTCTACTATTTAGACAACCGGACGGAAAAAAACTTGCGGCCGTGTAATCTTCTAGATCATGCAATCTCCTGCATCGCTCAATCATCTGCCTTTGCGTTATATAAAAAAAATTACTGGATCAGAATTTATGAGATTTTTTTGTTCCACGTAAAGCAGCCCTCTAAGATCTTTTGTAGCTATCAAGGGCCTTTTTCAACCTGCCGGCGATATTTCTTTTCAGCCTTTGCGGAGAAATGACCATGACCCCGTCGCCAAGCCCCAGGATCTCCTTTTCAAGTTCATAATTTAACTGCACCTCAATTTCAAATGTTATGCCCTTACTATCCTTTGCAACAACTTTCTGACTGTGGTGCAACGGTTTGGTAACGACATACTGTGCATGCTTATGGGTTACGAAAAGCCTCACCTTATCGGGCTCCTGGTCCGGGTTTACAGTTACCCCTATCACATCCCTGAAATATTCCTCCGGATCAAAATCCTCCCTTGTAATGAACGGGATGGCGGAAGGCTGGATATCCACGATCCGGTCGAGTGCAAGGGTCAGTACCGGGTCATCCTCCGTTTTAACACCTATCAGGAACCACCTGTTCCTGAATTCCTTTAAAAGGTAAGGATGGAAATTGAACGACCTGGGCGACCGGGCTTTGAAAGATTGATAGTTGATCATTACAGGCTTTTGCTGAATGCAAAAAGATTACGCACCCATTGCAGATTTTTGCCGCGACGTTCTGAAAAATAGCAGAATTCATTGATTGATATTTTATTAAGGAAAGTTATATTTGCAGCGATGAAAAAAATGATCCACAAATACCGTTCACTCCTAAATGGACAAGCGCCAGTTTTTGGTGGCCGATATAAATACCGGGATGGATAGTTGTATCTTTTAATATTGCTTTAAGAGGTTACATCCCGGTCCGTTGGATCGGGATTTTTTTTTGGGATTGCGTCAACGCAGGAGAGTTGAGCCGGTCTGTAAAACTGGTGCAAAACGCTTAGCAGGTTCGATTCCTGCCGTACATTAGGCGTACGAAGCCAAATTGGTGAGGCAATGGACAGTTAATCCATTCCCGGACTACAAATCCGGGACCTGAAGCTGATCACTTCTGAAAATGATCGGAGGGAACAGCCGGGAGCATGCCGGTCCTTTTCAGCTTGCTGGGAAAGACAGTCGGAAGCCGGCCGGAGCAAGGGGATACCGCCTGTGTGCAACTGCTTGCTTTCTGAAACATGAATTTTTGACCGACCGGGGCCCACGGGCTCCGTGACAGATAAAAGGAGATGCTTGAGAAACCAACCGGAGAATCCGGGCTTAACCGCGCTTCCGCCAGCTGAAGATGGCAGGCCCCCGACGCTCCCTTTTTAAAAAGAAAATTTTGATCATTCAAAATATATTGAGCAACAATTATTAACCAAACAAAAAGAGTGATGAAGAAAGTAAGAATTAACACCGGAACCGTAGGGTTAGTCTACAGGAAGGATAACTATAAGAGGGTATTGACTGAAGGTACCTACTTCTTGTCTCCCTGCGACAAAGTTGTAAAGTACGACATGGCTATGCCCTTCGTACCTTACACAGAATTGAACATCCTGTTGAGGGATGAAAAACTGGCAGAACTGTTGACTGTAGTGAAAGTGGCAGATAACGAGATCGCATTGAAATATGAAGACGGTATCTTCAAGGGGGTCCTGACTCCCGGAAAGTACGCCTACTTCAAGGGAGTGATCGACTACACCTTCATAAATGTCGACCTGGGCAGGATCAGGATTCCTGAGAGCATCGACAAGACCATTTTGCAGAAGGCTGCTTTGGTAAATTATATCAGGGCATATGTGGTAGAATCCTATGAAAAGGGTATCATGTTCGTCGACGGAAAGTTCGAGAGGATATTGGACCCCGGGGTCTACTACTACTTCAAGAATGCAATTCCTATTACAGTCTTGAAGGCCGATATGAGGCAGTTGCAGATGGAGGTCAGCGGACAGGAGATCCTGACCAGGGATAAGGCAGCTTTGAGGGTCAACTTCTACGCCCAGTACAAAGTAAAGGATGTAGAAAAGGCCCTGGTAGATGCCAAAGACTACGAAAAGCAGTTGTATATCCTGTTGCAGTTAGCTTTGAGGGAATATATCGGGATGTTCACCCTGGATGAAATGCTGGAAAAGAAGGAGTCTGTATCCGGAAGCATCCTGGCATCCATCAGGGAAGCTGCAGAGAAGATCGGGGTCGAAGTATCTGAATGCGGTATCAGGGATATCATCTTGCCCGGCGAGGTAAAGGATATCATGAACCAGGTACTGATCGCAGAGAAAAAGGCCCAGGCAAACACTATCACGAGGAGGGAGGAAACTGCCTCTACCAGGAGCTTGCTGAACACCGCCAAATTGATGGAAGACAACGGAATGTTGTTCAAGTTGAAGGAGATGGAGTACGTTGAGAAGATCGCAGATAAGATCAACAGCATCTCTGTAGCCGGCGGCAACCAGATAGTAGACCAGTTGAGGGATATCTTCTCCCCCGGTAAATAATCAATCAGCCCCCCG
>CAZXWD010000058.1:0-20218 GCA_964644135.1 uncultured Bacteroidales bacterium
TGAAAGGGGCCGGGGGATAGGGGCTGTGCCGCCATGATCACCCGGGCTTAAACCCGATCCTTCTCCTTCCGGCCTGATACTCCCGCCGGTTCTTCTCCTGTTCAAGCTGTTTCAGGTACTCAAAGATCAACAAGATCTTTTTGTCTTGTTCGATGTCATTTCTTTCGATCTTTTCTAACTTCTGCAGAATCTCAGAATGAGTTTCAAGCAGCTTGCGGACCCTGGTAAAAACCCTGATGATCTGAATGTTCATTTTGATAGCTCTGTCGCTATGCAGTACACTGGAAAGCATAGCAACCCCCTGCTCTGTAAAAGCATTAGGTGGTTTACGGGTTCCACCCCAACTTGATATTCCAGTTTGGAACATCAAGTTGTTAAACTCCTCATTACTAAGCTTGAACATGAAATCATCAGGAAAACGTTTTCTGTTCCTTTTCACAGCTTTGTTCAAATTACCTGTTGTAACCCCATATAATTCTGCCAGGTCCCTGTCTAACATAACCTTTACCCCGCGAATCAAATATATCTTACTGATAATTTTTTCGTCCGGAACACATGTATTGATATTTTCATTCATTAGCAAAATTTTGAAAGATTAATCGGTCTCTCAATAAAAAATACCTGTGAGGCATCTGATTATTTTTTAACAACAGCCGGAAGGAATAGGAACAGGAGCAGGAGCAGCAGTAGGATTAGGAATAAGAATAGGAAAAGGAGTAAGATTAGGACTAGGAATATAACAAACCCGGATTAAATCATGCTAACCGGCAGTCATGCAAATGTTCCACGCTCCATGATACACGATCCACCGTCCATGATCCATGACCTCTTCTCCCCTTTCCCCACCCGGTGAAAGGGGCCGGGGGATAGGGGCTGTATCGCCATCACCAGCTTTCTTTGTACCTTAGTGGAACAAATCTAACCCCCTATGCTTAAAAGATCATTAACCATTGCCGCCATTGCCCTGCTCTTCCTGAATATCACCACCGGCCAGCAGATCAACATACCACGGATCGAAATGATGCCCAACCTGCCGCAACCCTACGAAATGCGCGACTGGAAAGCGGTGGCCCAAAAATATGACTCACTGGTGTTCGACCTTGAAGCCTCAGGCCAGTACCTGCCTCTCACCACCATCATCGAAAACACAGTGAACTACCCCGGTCACCCCTCCTTCGGCATACAATCGTACGTCGGCACCAACAGCCCCCCCGGCAGGGAAGCCATTAACATCATTCCCGCCGTAATCGGCGCCACCCTCTCGGGCATCGATAAAAGCAACCAGTTTGGCTACGACTGGGCCCTGATGTGCGAGGAATTCTTCAACAAGAGACCGGAAGAAAATGTCTACCTCAACGGTCCGGTGGCCAGCTCGGGCGGCGACTGGTGGTACGAAACCATGCCCAATGTCTTCTTCTACCAGCTGAATTATCTTTATCCCGGTACTGGCGATTTCGATTACCAGTTCATCACTGTTGCTAACAGGTGGCTGCAGGCCGTAAAGGCCATGGGTGGCAACGATGCCCCGTGGGAAGCCGCTTACATGAATTACCGGGCCTTCTCCCTTTCGACCATGACACCCACTGAATCAGGTGTAAAAGAGCCTGAAGCAGCAGGAGCTATAGGCTGGTTGCTTTATCATGCTTACCAGGTAACCGGTGAAGAGAAATTTAGGAAAGGGGCTGAATGGTGCCTGGAATTCCTCGAAGGATGGGACTCTAATCCGGCCTATGAGATCCAGCTACCATACGGCGCTTATACCGCAGCACGGATGAATGCCGAACTGGGCACGAGCTATAATGTTGAAAAGCTTGTCAACTGGTGCTTCGACATCACCCCGCTCCGCCAGTGGGGCGCCGTGGTGGAACCCTGGGGAGGCATCGACGTGCACGGTCTCATCGGCGAGGCACGCGTAAATTATACCGGGTATGCCTTCAACATGAACGGGACGGAGCAGGCAGGGGCGCTCGTACCCATGGTAAGGTACGACGACCGCTTTGCCCGCGCCATCGGCAAATGGACACTCAACGTTGCCAATGCCACCCGACTGTACTATTCGGATTTCCTGCCCGACGACATGGAAGACAATGAAGACTGGACCAACCTTTACGATCCCCACTCTGTTATTGCTTACGAAGCGCTGCGCGAATACCCGGAAGGGCCTTTCGGAACAGGTGATGCCATGAACGGGGGCTGGGCACAGACCAACCTGGCCCTCTATGGATCATCGCATGTAGGGATCCTGGGCGGGATAGTCAAAACAACTGATGTGGTAGGCATCCTCCAACTCGACCTGCTGAAAACGGATTACTACCGTAATGATGCATACCCTTCCTGGCTGCTCTATAATCCATACAATGAAAGTAAGACTGTTACAGCAGAATTTCCCACAGGCACCTTCGATCTTTACGATGCAATCTCAAACCAGGTGGTCGCCGCCAATGTTTCGGGCAATACGGCAATTACAATAAATGCCGACAGCCCCTTACTGGTAGTGCTCATCCCGGCAGGGGCAACCCTTGAATATGAACTCGGGAAAACGCTTGTGAATGACATAGTCATTGATTACAGTTCCGGCATTCCCGTTGAAAACTATCCTCCCAGGATCAAAGCTGTGGCCGCGAACGATTCGGTCTTTGAAACCGGTTCGGAAATTGAATTGTATTGCACGGCGGAAGACAGGGAAACCACAGGCCTGGAATACCTGTGGACCCTTAACGAAGCAATAATAGGCACAGGGGCACAGATAACCTACACGGCCCCGCAGGTAACCGGACCCATTGCCCTGGTATGCACTGTTGAGGATGAAGGAGGCCTGCAGGCAGTTGATTCATTGATGATTGATATTGTTGAATACATTAATTATCCCCCGGAGATCATCAGCATAAAAGCCAACAGAAGATATATTGAAATTGGGGATACTACGGAAATAACCTGTTCGGCAACCGACCCGGATGAAGAGCCGCTCTATTTCGAATGGGCCTCCGACGGGGGGGCCATAGAGGGAAACGACAGCACGGCCCTGTTCACTGCCCCAGGCCAGCAGGGAGAATATGAAATTACCTGTACCGTTGAGGACACATCAGGCCTTACCGAAACAGGAGTCCTTACCATACTGGTGAAAGACCCTTCAACAATCCAGAGCGGTGAACTGGTGGCAAGCTATGAATTCAATGGCAACCTGCTCGACAACAGCGGATATGGGCATCACGGGTCCCCTTCCGCCATCTCGTATACAGAAGATATCCATGGAGAGAGTGGTAATGCACTGTCCCTGCCCTTCTCAAACAGTAAAGTCGTGGTATCGAACACTGATGAACTGAATTTCACGGAGGGCCTCACTGTTGCATACTGGATTTATATCGACCAGTTCTTCGACAGGGAATCATACCCCGTATCTCACGGAAACTGGACCACAAGATGGAAAACATCGCTTACTGAAGAGAAGCTCAGACTGACCGTGAACGGTGAAGGCGGCATCATCGACCTGGATTCGGAAAGTTTCCTGGAAACCGGCCGCTGGTACCATATTGCAGGAATTTATGATGGAAGTTTCTGCCAGTTGTATATCAATGGTGAGTTGGATGCCTTTTCTGCCTTCAGCGGACTGATAAATGAAACAGTTTATGATCTCGTCCTGGGGCAGTCGTTGCCCGACCAGTCGGGTTTTGATTTCGACGGAAACCTTGATAAACTCAAGATCTACAACTACGGGATTACACCCGATAAGGTAGCCGGGATTTACGAAAATGAGTATTTCTCTATAAGTGAAAATACCGCGAAAGAACCCCTCATGCTGGTTTTCCCTAACCCGGCCTCGTATAAAGTGTCAGTAAAGATCAATTCTCAAAATACCCTGAATGCAGAGCTTATTTTGCACTCAGTAGACGGGTCTACCGTATACAGAGAGAAAATAGGGATCATAAAAAACGGCCATAACAGTTTTTCAATAAATACGTTGCGTTTACCTGAAGGCATTTATTTCATAACCTTGAAAACTGATAATAAGCTGGTTTCAAGAAAGTTGTCTGTTATTCATTGATCAAACTGAAGAAATAAAAACGTGCATGGATCTACATACTTAATTTCGGATCACCACTAAAAGCATATCATGTTGCTATATATGAGCAATTTTAATACCTTTGAACTGCGAGGATTATTTAAACCAATAAAAAATCACTGCTATTTTCAAATTCATTTAAGGCTACATATCAGTTAAACTTGAGATATTAAGATTCACTTCATAATCTGAAGAACTTATGAAAAAAACATTATATCAAGGGTTAATCTGCTTCTTTTTCCTGCTGTTTTCCGTTTCAGCCATGTCGGAGATAGTGGTAAAAGGAGTGATCAACGATGAAACAGGCTCTTCCCTGCCGGGTGTTTCAGTATACCTTGAAAACACAACTGTCGGAACTATTTCCAACATTGAGGGAAAGTATAACCTTATAATCCCTGAAGATGAAATATCAGGCGATTCGGCAACCATAGTTTACTCATATGTTGGGTTCAAAACTGTGAAGAAACGCATTCCGAATCAATCCGGGGAAACTTTTGTTTTTGATATAGTGCTGAGAGAGGATATTTCCACGCTGGAAGAGTTTGTGGTGGTGGGGTACGGCGTTCAGCGTAAGAGCGATGTAACAGGTGCTGTTTCAACCATCAAGCCCAACGAGATAACCTCGCTTCCGGTTACGAGCATCGACCAGGCCATGCAGGGTAAAGCCTCGGGCGTGCAGATCAGCAACACAACAGGGCAACCAGGAGAGAGCGTGAAGGTGAGGATCAGGGGCATTGGTACGATCAACAACAACGACCCGCTTTACATAGTTGACGGTGTTCCCACCAAAGACATTACCGGTATCATCAACACCGAGGACATAGAGTCAATGACCGTCCTGAAAGATGCAGCCTCAGCAGCCATTTACGGGGCAAGGGCCGGCAACGGGGTCATTATAATCAAGACAAAAAGAGGTGAAAAGGGGGTCCCTTCGTTCAGCTATAATTTTTATGGCGGCATCCAGACCCATGGCTACCTCACCCCGATGGCCAATACCGATGAATACATTGAGATCTTCAATGAAGCGGCAGCAGCCGATGAGAGGGATCCGATACCCGACGACATAAGGCCGCAACTGGCCAATACCGACTGGCTGTCGGAGGTCTTCCGCACAGCGATAATCCATAACCACCAGTTGTCGGTGAGCGGCGGTAACGAACGCACCAATTATTATTTCGGCGGCGGATACCAGAAACAGGAAGGCATCATACTCAATTCGGCCTATGAAAGGATCAACTTCAAGACCAGTATTTCCAGCGAACTTGCCCCATGGGTAAGGGTGGGTACAAACATGAACATTTCCTACACCGACAAAGATCTAATAGGTGGATCGGGCGACGGATACGGCGGCAACGGTGGCAGCGTGATCAGGTATGGCTTTTTCCGCAGCCCTCCGATACCTGTTTATGAAGATGATGGAAGCTTTTCCGACCTACCCATGTTCGAGGGTTATCCAAGGGCCAAGCTGAACACCTGGTTCGGCGATGGTTACAACCCGGTTGGCCTGGCGGAAAAGTTCGACTGGACCCAAAAAACTTACCGGATATTCGGGAATTTCTTTGCCGAATTCACCATTCTGAAAGACCTTAAATTCAAGTCCGACCTTGGAATTGACCTTACCATAGCCGACGAAAAGCGCTTTAACGAGAACTGGGGAACCGACGGCAGGATCAACAGCCCCAACACCATGTCGCGCGGAACAGGTGTTGGTTTTACCTATAACTGGAGCAATACGTTGAACTACGTTAAAACATTCAACGAAAAGCATAATGTGAACACGCTTGTGGGATTTGAGGCCATAAAGAACCAGTTCAGCGAACATGTGGGCACCGACAGGGATTTCCCCGATCAGTCGCCCAGCATGCGTTACCTTGGCAACGGGCTTGCCCTGAATAAAGGGGTAACGGAAAATGCAAATGGCTGGTCGCTGTTATCAACCTTTGCCAGGCTGAATTACAATTACAACAGCCGCTACTTGATAGAAGGTGTAGTCAGGGTCGACGGCTCCTCAAGGTTTGCAGAAGATAACCGGTGGGGTGCATTCTACTCGGGATCTCTCGGGTGGAACATCCACAACGAGGCGTTCCTGAGTGACCTGGATTGGCTAAACCAGTTCAAGCTGAGGGCCAGCGTAGGGCAAACCGGGAACCAGGAGATCGGCCTTTATAATTACCTCTCCATAGTGACCGACGGTTATAATTACCCTTTCAACAGCAACCTCAATTATGGCTATGCTGTGTCTTCTCTCGGAAACCGCAGCACAACCTGGGAAACCACAACCACTTATGATATCGGCGTCGACCTGTCCTTCCTTGACGACAGGCTCACTTTCATCACCGATTATTACTGGAGATACACTACCGATATGCTGATCCCCGTGCCTCTGCCACCCAGTGGCGGGAGTGCTGAACCTCCCTTCGTTAATGCAGGTGAGGTATTGAACAGGGGGCTTGAAGTTGAGCTTTTCTGGAGAGAAATAAAGGGTGATTTCAGGTATGAAGTAGGCGGAAACTTCTCAACCCTTCACAATGAGGTGCTTTCGCTTAGCAATGGAAGGCCGATAGCAGCCGGTCGTATTGATAACGGGGTCTTTGCTACACTGACCGAAGAAGGCCATCCCATAGGTTCTTTCTATATCTACGAAATGGCAGGCATATACCAGAACTCCCTTGATATTTTCTCCCATGCATACCAGGGGCCTGACATTGAGCCCGGAGATGTGAAATTCGTTGACCAGAACGGTGATGGCACGATCGATGAAAACGACCGCGCTCATGTTGGGAGTGCAATTCCGAAATATATGTACGGACTTACTGCCAATGCATCCTATAAAGGCTTTGATCTTTCAGTGTTTTTCCAGGGCATGGCAGGAAACGATATTTACATGCAGGTCAATCACGACATAGAAGGCTTTTACAGGGGATTTAACGTAACAAAGAGGTTCTATGATAACAGGTGGACCGGTGAAGGCAGTACCAATGAATACCCCAGGGCTTCATGGACAGGTGCCGCCAATAATAAAAAGCCATCCACCAGGTTTCTTGAGCCGGGGTCATACCTGAGGCTGAAAAACCTTACGCTGGGCTACAATTTCAATCTAAAGGAAAACTCATCAGTGAAATCGATGAGGGTTTACCTGAGCATTCAGAACCTGATCACTATAACCAAATACCCGGGCCTTGACCCTGAAATGTACGAAAGCGACAACCTGAATTCTGAAAATGTACAGAATGCCGACCTGGCAGCCGGGATCGACTGGGGAACCTATCCGCTGCCAAGGATCTATACAATAGGTTTCAATATTCAGTTCTAATTGAAAACAATGACTGAGATGAAAAAAATAAATATAACACAGATCGTTTTAATATCCATACTGATTGTTTTCACATCGGGATGCAAAAAATTCCTTGAAGAGGACCTGAGAGGCCAGCGGTCGGACCAGCAGTTCTTTCAAACTTCCGACGATGCTGAGCTGGCCCTGACAGGGGTTTACAACGTTTTGTCCTTTTCAAATGCCGACAACCGGATCTGGGTGTTTGGTGACGTAGCTTCGGATGATGCTGCCAAAGGGGGCATACCGGGCGACCAGGCAGATATAGGCCTTATAGATAATTTCAATATCCTCACTGATAACGGGAACCTCGAAACTGTATGGGAGATCTATTACGAAGGCGTTGCCAGGGCCAATAAGTTGCTCGACAATATCGACGGAATAGACATGGACCCGGAAAGGAGAAGCCAGATCAAGGGAGAGGCCAGGTTCCTGAGGGCTTATTATTACTACTGGCTTGTCAATATTTTCGGCGATATCCCTGTTCACACAACCACACCCACACCGGAAGAGCTGCAAAGGCCGGCTACCCCGGCTAATGAAGTATGGTTGGAAGTAATCATTCCTGATCTTTTCGAAGCGGCCTCATTGCTGCCCAACAGTTTTTCGGGCGGAGAGCCTGGAAGGGCCACAAAAATGGCTGCCTATGCTTTCCTGGCAAAGGCCTATCTATTTACCGAACAGTGGGAACCGGCAGAGGATGCAGCACTGGAAGTTGTCAACAGCGGGTTGCACAATCTTGCTCTTGTTTATAAAGATAATTTTACCGCAGCCACAAAAGATAACCCGGAAGTGATCTTTGCCGTAAGGCACCTGGGTGGCCAGGACCCCATGCTGGCCAACAGGCTGAACCAATGGTTTGCACCCAGGGCCAATAATGGCTATGGTTTTAACGTTCCTACACAGGACTTTGTGGATGAATTTGAAGAAACTACTGAAGGAGTGTACGATCCAAGGCTGGATTATACAGTTGGCAGGGAAGGACAACCCTGGCTGGACGAAGGAGTGATGTTCGATCCTGAGTGGTCACCAACAGGCTACCTCCAGAAAAAATACCTGCAACCCCTGGCAGAGGTGCCAAAAGAGTTGAAAGCCGAGGGCGAATTGCACTATATCTTCCTGAGGTATTCGGATGTTTTGCTAATGCTTGCTGAAGCGTTGAATGAACAGGGAAAGACAGCAGAGGCTGAAATATACCTGAACACCGTAAGGCAAAGGGCCAGGGAATCATACCTGTATGACCCGGATCTGCCGGGATACGGGACAATCCCCGATGGCCTGCTCCAAAATGTTACAGGCAGCAGCCAGATGTCATTGAGGGAAGCTATAAGGCACGAAAGAAGGGTGGAACTGGGATTCGAGTTCCACAGATATTTCGATATTATCAGATACGGAGAAACTTATGCAAATGAAGCTTTTGAGGACAATGAGAATTTCAATTATTCGACACACAAAAATTTTCCTATCCCCCAGAGTGAACTTGATACTAACAGCGAACTGTAATATATTTACAGTCAAATTATAGAAACCATTACCATTATTAATCTAAAACAAGAATTACGTATGAAAAAGAAAACAATTTTGATGTGGGCATTGATTATCCCACTGAGTGCAGCCTTATTGATCTCAGGCTGTAAAAAAGACGAAGAAGAAGAGTGTCCTGAAGTGAATTACACAGAACTTGATGCTAAGATAGCTGAAGCCCAGGCATTGCATGATGCTGCTGTTGAAGGCACAAATCCCGGAGAATATCTTCCGGGAGCAAAGGCAGACCTGCAGACTGCCATTGACCTTGCCCAGGCTGTTCGCGACAAGGACTGTGTAACACAGACTGAGCTTGACAATGCAGTGGTTGCCCTGAATGAGGCTATTGTGGAATTCGAAGATCAAAAAGTGACTGATGTGGCACCGGATGCCCTTGTCGCACACTGGAAATTCAACGGTGATGCGACTGATGCTTCAGGCAACGGACACGATGGTACTGTAAGTGCAGGCCACCCCGAATGGGGAGGCGGAATGCCGGCACTGGCTGAAGACAGGCACGGCAATGCCGATTATTGCTACATGTTCCAGGACGGTGGTAACATTGTTGTACCAAACAGCCCCGATTTCACACCAACAGACCTTACTATTTCTGTATGGATGAACCTCTATGACACCTGGGCGCATAACTACTTCATCTCAAACGACATCTGGCATACCTGGAAATTCCAGGTTCAGGATGCAAATAAGCCTTTCTTCACCGCACATATCACTGATGATGCAACAGGCGATGAAGCATATATTGACAAGGACAGCAACACCGGAATCCTCGAACTCGATACCTGGTATCATGTGGTTATGACTTACACCAAAGGAAAAATAGTATTCTACATCGACGGTGTGAAAGTTCAGGAATGGGATGACTTCCCCTCAGGTGATTTCATAGCCCCTCACGACGGTATCGATCTCTGCATCGGCCAGGCACTTGCCACCGATGATTTCGATGACGATCTCCACAAGTGGGAAGAATGGCTCGGATTCTTCAAAGGATATCTTGACGATATGCGTATCTACAACACAGTTCTCACTGATGCACAGGTTACTTCGCTGCATGAATATGAAGCTAACACCACTATTGAATAAAGTTCGATAGCTGATATTGATAAAGCCTCCGTTTTGCAAAAGACGGAGGCTTTTTTCTTGCTATCTTTGATGTGAAGAACGCTAACATGAAAGCCAGGCCATTTCTTGTATTGATTATCTTTTTGATGTTGATCGTTATTTCTTGCGGTCGCGGCGAAAGGGAAGGCGAAATGCTTTTCTGGTCGTCGAACAACGCCCAGGAAATAACTTATGTTTCTCAGAAGATCAAAACATGGAATGAGGCCAACCCCAACAGTACAATCCGGTTCCAGCCGATACCCGAAGGGCAGTCGAGCGAGGAGATCATCCTGGCTTCCGTGGTAGGCGGCACAACGCCGGCCATTTATGCAAACATGTGGCAGGGTACCGTTGAAATGTATGCCCAGGCGGGAGTGCTTGTAAGACTGGACACTCTCCCGGGTTTCATTGAATTGATAGAGGAACGGTGCCCGCCCGGAGTTATGGAGGAAATCACTTCTCTCGACGGGCATATTTACCAGGTGCCCTGGAAGGTAAACCCTATAATGACCCTTTACAATGCCGGTATCTTTGAAGAAGTCAACAACGGTAAACTGCCTGAAACCTACTCGGAATATCTCGAGGCAGCGAGGCGTATCACAGCCGATACCGACGGTGACGGTTATTTCGACCGGTGGATAGGGTATACTTCAGTAAAACCCATATGGTACCAGAGGCTTTTTAACTTCTATCCCCTCTACCTGGCAGCCAGCAACGGCGGTTCCCTGATCAAAAACGACCGGGCCGCATTTGACAATGAGCATGCTGTCGCGGTTTTTTCTTTTCTCAGCAAACTCTATGACAACGGGTATTTTTCACGGCAACAGATGACCAGTTCGCAGGACCCTTTCGTGATGCAGAAATCGGCAACCCTCTTTACAGGGCCCTGGCAGGTTTCATATCTCGAAAAATTCAAGCCCGAAGCATTGGAATACGGGTTCCTTCCCATGATGGTTCCGCAAAAAAAAGATGGCCCCGTTTTCACCTACGGTGACCCGAAAAATATAGTGGTCTTCAATACCTGCCCCGATGTGCTGACTGCCTGGGAATTCCTGAAAACTTTCCTGGACAAACAAGGAGACCTCGGCTTACTCAGAACGACCGGCCAGTTCCCGAGAAGAAAAAACATTTCTGATGACCCGTATTTTAAAGATTTCCTCGAAGAAAACCCAAAACTAATACCTTTTGCGAGGCAGGCGGATTATATAAAAGGGGTGGATAATCATCCCCATATAGTAGAGGTATTGGACATCATATCACAAGAATATGAAAGTTGTGTGATCTATGGCAGGAAAGATCCCAAACAAGCGGTCAGGGATGCTGCTGAAGCTGTTAATATCAGGCTTGAAGGGCTCTGATCACCTTATCCTCTGCTCTGTAGATGCGTCAAAGAAAAGAGCCTTCTCAATTTTGAAATAAAGCTCCACTTCCCCTCCCGGCTCAAGCCGGCTGTCGGCCGGAAGGCGCGCCACAATCCTGTTTTTGCCCGAATCTGAATACAAAAAGATCTCGCTGCCCATATGCTCAATCCCTGTGATTGTAGCCGGGACCTTGCAGTAATTATCATCCTTGGCCTGAGGCTTTTCAAAAATGTTTTCAGGGCGAATGCCCATATGGATGTCTTTATCCTTGTACTCGTTCAAGCGTGAAACAACTTCATCATCCAGGTATAAAACAGTATTCCCGCGCATATCAACAAAAGAGTTTTCCCCTGTGATCTTCCCCCTTAAAAGATTGATGGGGGGCGAACCTATAAAACCCGCAACAAAAAGATTCTGAGGCTCCCTGTATAATTCCATGGGTGTACCCATCTGCATGATATCTCCGTCCTTTAACACCACTATCCTGTCGCCCAGGGTCATCGCTTCGGTCTGGTCGTGGGTCACATAGACCATGGTCGACTTTATTTTCTGGTGCAGGTTCTGAAGTTCTATCCTCATCTGCACCCTGAGCTTGGCATCCAGGTTGCTGAGAGGCTCATCAAACAAAAAGACCTTTGGCTTGCGCACAATGGCCCTGCCGATGGCAACCCTTTGCCGCTGCCCTCCCGACATTGCTGCGGGCTTTCGCTCAAGAAGGTGCGATATTTCAAGTATCTCTGCAGCCTCCCTTACACGCTGATCGATCTCCTTCTTCTTCACCTTCTGGATCTTCAAACCGAAAGCCATGTTCTGGTAAACAGTCATGTGCGGGTAAAGGGCGTAATTCTGGAACACCATGGCAATATCCCTGTCTTTCGGCAGCAGGTCGTTCACCCTTGTACCACCAATGTATATGTCCCCACCGGTAATGGTCTCCAGCCCGGCAATCATCCTGAGCATAGTCGATTTCCCGCATCCGGAAGGGCCTACCAGCACAACAAACTCCTTGTCGTGCACTTCAAAGCTCATATCACTTATCACCCGGACTTTTCCGTCGAAGGTCTTGCTTACATTCTGTATTTTAACATCAGCCATAGGTCAATTCTTTATCACAGACCAAAAATTTCTTTAGGTATCCTTGACATCCTGCAGGCCAGGTCGAGCTCACCGGATGCAACCAGGAAATGCCCGTCAGTTTCAACTATTCCTGTTGTAAAAACAACATCCTCAAGATAGATCTTTTCTTTCATGCCGGCTGTGAGCTCTTCTTCAGCCTCCAGGAGCGCCATTTTATCTTCGTGCTTAATGATGTTCCAGGGCTCCTCTGTGTCGAGCATCGCCCAGTAGGTCCGGTAGATCCCTACCTTTCCTTTGTTTTCCACACCATGGTAAAGCATCAGCCAACCTTTGTCAGTAAGGATGGGGGGTGTGCCGCCACCGATCCTGTTCCCGAACCCGGAAGCTTTGCCTGCCCTGATAAACGGCTTATCAAAAGGTTTCCAGTGAAGCAGGTCGGGTGAGCTTGCCAGGTTTATGGAGGGGCCGGGAAGCCATTCTGAATCCTTTCCCGTAGCAAAGTAAAGGGATCCCAGTGGGCGGGTCAGTGCGAAGTATTTGTCCCCGGCTTTTTCCTCGAAGAGCAGCATATCTTTATTCTGATGGTCGAGGATGATCCCGGCAAAAGTGTAATTAAGGCCGTCATCGCTTATAAAGAGAGTTGTACCGTGCCGCTCTGAGCTGACCGTACATGTGGTCATATAGTATTTCCCGTTTACCCTGCTGATCCGGGCGTCTTCAATGCCGTATTCCTGGCTGTTGCGGTCGGGGGCGATGGCTTTATCGTAGTGAACCTTAAAAATTTCCCTTCCGTCAGGGGTGATCTCGACCGGCAGGAGCCACGAAAGGGATGTAAGCGCGTAGACAATGTTAGGTTCGTACTTTTTGATCGTGAACTTCCTGGGGTCGTCGGTAACGACTTCTTTAAGGAGATAGGCATCGGTCAGGTACCGGCCATCCGCCCACCTGATCGCATGGATCTCATCACCCCTTACCGGCTTTGAGAGAGCCTCAGCCACCCGTACCATCAACAGAAGGTTGCCGTTCGGGAGTGTGGTCATTGCTGGATTGAACGCCCCAAGCACATAGGTGCTTGTATCAATCCCCGTTCTTAAAGGTGATCTGGAGAGGTCTACGTCATCCGGTGAAAATATGATCCAGTCCTTGATTTCGCTCATAGTTCAGAATTTATACAATGGTTTTCCGCTCAACGGATCCTGGGGGAAGTCCCGGCAAAGGATTGCAAGTATATCCTCATGGGTAAAGGCCACATTCATGACCGTATCATTGCCCCCGTAGTATACCCTTATGGTGCCGTCATCGTCCCTGATGGCCCCGCAGGTGAACACGACCTGCGGTACATGTACATAATCCTCTTCTCCAACCCTGCAATCGGCTTTTGAAGGGAAAAGGACCGGTATTGAAGAAACCCTGACTTTTGAAGGATCGCCGGTATCATGCAGTGCAACCCCAATTACATAAGGGTTTCCGTCCATAGTGGAGCGGACACCGTGAAAAATACTGATCCATCCGTACTTTGTCCTGATAGGGGGTGCACCCGGGCCTATCTTGTGCTGGAACGGACTGGGGCCGCCTGCCTGGCGCATAACCGGTTGCTCATCCAGGATCCATTCACAGGACTCTGGTGAAAATGTCTTTCCCAGCCTGATCTCTTTGAAAATACCACCCTTATGACCTGTTAAAGGATCATCATTGGGACGCATCAGCGAATAATAGTATCCGTTTATCTCTTCAGGAAAAATAACAACATTCCTCATATCACGGTCCAAAACGGGGCCGTATCGTACAAACTCCCTGAAATTTTCCGTTACGGCCAGGCATACCCTAACCCTGTCTTCTTCCGTGCCGCGGTAGGCGCTGTAAGTAATGTAATATTTATCGCCAATCCTGCTTATCCTGGGATCTTCCACTCCCCCGGCCTCCCTTACGATCTGTTCAGCGGGATTGCACGCATCTGCAAAAAGATCGTTTTCATCACAGGGCTTCAGTGCCGGACCCTCTTCGACAACCCAATCTGTAAGGCCGTTCTTACTCGTAGCCTTCCCTATCACTGAAATACCGTTACGCAAATGGCTTCTAAAGAGCATTACGGTATCGCCTTCAAATTCAGCGATGCCGGCATTATGCACAGTCACAACCTGCATGGCAGGTTCTATCCACTTTTCGTTTACCTGCCGTGCATTAAGCACAGGGTTCCCGGTGTATCTTGCCATTGGCAGATCAGTGCCCACCCTGTATGTCGTTCCTGCTTTATTGATCTTCATTACCGCTGTCAAATAAGTCTTCAAGTGTTATCCCTGCCTTTGTCATTGCCTGCAGTGCCAGCAATGCCTCAATGGTTGATTCCGCCCCTGAGTTCCGGTTGATGTCATCAATGTCGTTCACAGCATCAAAACACCTTCCGGTAGAAGGGTCGTACATCACCTCCTCTGCTGCATTCCTGCCGGCATACCATGACGCGGCCTGTTTTGCCGTATTCAGATACCTTCTTTTTCCTGTGATCCGGTACGCTTCGATGCCGGCAAATACAATGGGCCTGAATCCATAGGATATTTGTGGGAATTTCTGCTCCTGGGCAACCTGGTAGTTATTCCCTTCGTTACTCAGCGAAAAATTGCTGAGATAATCACGGCTGATAAGCCAGGGATAGAAATTATCAACCTCCACAAGGGCCCTGTCGATGTACTCTTGTTCCCCCAGGGTGGTTCCGGCTTTCATTAATGCAAAGGCCTGGATGTTCCCGTAGGCATGCCAGAGGTTGTTCCAGCTCATAAAGGCGCCGTATGGGAAATTGCCGCTGCTTCCCGCCTGCATCAGCAGGATCCCTTCGGCAAGCTGCCTTATCATCTTTGTTGCCCGCTCATCGTTTGTTCTTTCATAATACATATTCAGGGCGAGCATAAGCACTCCTGCCTGGTCGGCAGCAGATTCCCACGGGAGCCATCCGGGCACATTCAACCCTTCAATTTCATTGGTTCCCCGTTCATCTGTCATCAGGTCACTGAATATCCTGTCCGCCAGTTTCCCTGAAGCATCAGAGATCTTTGCAGTGTTGTCCGCGCTGATCCGGGCGTAGCTTTCCATTGCCCAGAATGCCCTCCACGACCACCAGTCGGGGCGGGCGAGGGAGGTCCTGTAGGTCCGGTTGATGCTGCCGTCGTTCCAGATAAAGTTGTGAAAGTATCCGTTGCCGGCCTGCATGTGCAAAATGAAATTCATCAGCTTATCGAGCACCACAGAGTTGTTCTCCCTGTCAACGGCAGAATCACAACCGCAAAGGAAAACCACGGCCCGTGCCACATCATCCACGCAGGTGTAACCTTCATTGGGTTCTATTTCATAATGATAATCGGGGTATTCGCTGTAGATATGGACAATTCCGGCCTGTGTGCCGTCTTCAAGCTCAATGTCGGCGTACAAGTGGTTCAGGTGTTCCGTATTCAGCCCCTGGCATTGCAATGGCATGCTCTCCCGGTACTCCTCTTTGCATCCGGCAAGGAAAAATATTAAAACTGTTATTATCAGGATGTTCAATCTCATTTCAATAATTCGTTTAAAAGGTGTTTTGTGTCTGCCCATGCAAATCCGCACCGTGAGTCCGACATGGCATAGGGAATGAAGAACTTGTCGCCATGAAGCATTCCTCCACAGGAGTAAACCACATTGGGGACGTATCCTTCACGTTCTTCCCCTTCCGCTTTAATAAAAGGCTTGCTTATCCTGGCCCTCAGCTTCCGGGGATCTTCAAGGTCGAGCAACACGGCGCTGATTGTGTACTCCCTTACAGTGCCCACACCGTGGGTAAGCAGCAGCCAGCCCTCATCTGTTTTGACCGGTGATCCGCAATTACCCAATTGGGCCATCTCGAAAGGATACTCCGGTTCCATCAATAATTCATGCTCATCCCACCGGTAAAGGTCATCAGAGAACATTATGGAAATATTTTCTCCCCCCTGCCGTGAAATGATCGCATATTTCCCATTGATCTTTTCAGGAAAAACGGCCATGCCTTTATCGCTTGCCGACTTTCCTTTCAGAGATCTTATCCTGAATGTTCTGAAATCATTCGTTTCAAGGATCCTCGACTGGATCTTCATTCCGTTCCAGGCCGTATAGGTGCCCAGGTAGCGGCTACTCTCTTCATCATTGAACAGAACGAGCCTCAGGTCCTCCATGCCCCTGCTTTCCACTTCAGTGTTCGGGAAAATGACCCTCTCTTCCAGCAGGGAATCTTCTTTGAACGATAAGTCATATTCCTCACTGTTCTCCCCAAGTGCGGTATAGGTGCCTGTAACGTTGTAAGGTGTCAATTCTGAAAGCTCTATAGTACCATCTTCACCAACGGTGCCACTTCTGAACGCAATGCTTGAAAGGTGCCCTTCGCCTGTTGCCCTCAGGCTCATTATGAACCTTTTCTGACCTCCGGCAAGACCTGACTGGTCGGGATGGGGGACCATGGAGGGATTGAAGAGGGCGGCAGCCTGGAAGGTGTATTCCATGCTCAGCAAAGCCCCAGTTAAAAGTTGTTGTTTTTTACTGAGCTTCGGGGCGATTTTCGATCCTGATGCCACCAGTTTGAAATGTTCCGTCAGGACTCTTTCAAAATGCTTGTGCCTGTGTGAAAACTTCCTGCGGGTGTCATCCAGCATTTTATCGACCTGCTTTTCATTCATTTCAACAACCCGCGTCACGATCCTTTCAACACGATCGGAGCCGGGATAGAACATCGGCTGAAGGATAACCCTGTTCTGATCGGCTTCAAGTATTATGTTGCTTTTATGTATCATTTAATTTCCTCCTAATCTTTAAGTCCGCTTGTGGCCATACTCTGGATGAAGTACTTCTGGAATATGGAATATGCTAATATTATCGGCGTGGCCAGAAAAACGGCTGATGCGAGCTTAACCCCGAGTTGTGCCTCGGCCCTGCCGCCAACGGCAAACAAAGTAACCATCTGCGGAAGCGTCATCAGGTTTTCCTCACGAATGACTATGAGGGGCCACAGGACTTCGTTCCAGGTTGCCATGAAAACAAGTATGGCCACGGTGATTATCGTGGGCTTGACATTCGGCCAGAGGATGGTGAAAACGATCCTCAACTCCCCGCATCCGTCAATGCGGGCAGCATCGATGAGGGCCTGCGGGATGCTCCTGAATGCCTGGCGGAACATGATTATGGCCAGGGCATTCACAAGGAAAGGAATGGTAAGGCTGAGGTAGGTATCGATCCATCCGAATTCAACCATGAGTATATAATTAGGGATGAGCGTGATCTGGAAGGGAAGCGACATGGTGAAAATAAGGATCATGAAGATCAGGTTACGGCCTTTGAAACGCAACCTTGACAGGGCATATCCCACCATCGAGGAAAAAACGAGCGTCATCCCGGTGTTGATCACCGAAACTATCACGCTGTTCAACAGCGCCCTTTCGATAGGTATCTTGGAGAACATGGATGTGAAATTCCCAAGCGTCAGCTCGGGCGGAAAAAGAATGAGGCTGCCGATATATTCTTCAGGGGTGAATGAGGCAACGATCATCCAGTAGAACGGATAAACAAAGCTTAGTGCCGCCACGGTGAGCAGAAAATACATCACTATTTTCTTGAATGCCTTCATCAGTCCACTCTTTCTTTTTCTATGTACCTCTTTTGGATTACGATCACAAACATGATCATGAGGGCAAAGAACAGCCCCAATGTGGCCGCATAGCCCATATGATAATATTCAAATGCTTCCTTATAAATATAAAGGACCGCCGAAAGGGTTGAATTGAGAGGGCCTCCGCCAGTCATAATATACGGTTCGATGAACAGCGAAAAACCTCCCAGGGTAGACAATACCACAACCATAAATATTGTAGGGTTGATCATGGGTATGGTAATGCGTGTGAATTTTTGCCAGTGGGAGGCCCCTTCCAGGTCGGCAGCTTCATAGTATTGTTTGGGCACTGTCTGCAATCCGACAAGGAAAAGGATCACATAGAGCCCCACGTTTTTCCAGGTTGCCATGAGTGCAATGGAGATCATGGCAAGTTCGGGATTGATCAGCCAGCCAACCTTTCCCAATCCCATTGATACAAGCATACGGTTGATCACGCCGCTCTCGAAGCCCAGCAACTGCTGCCACATGATGGTAACCACAACCCCTGAAACCACTACCGGCATGAAGAACGCCGCCCTGAAGAAACCCCTGAACTTCATTTTCTGGTTGAGGATCTCGGCAAGTGCCAGGGCTATGACTATTTGCAGCGGGATGTGGACGGCAAGGAATTTAAGGGTGTTCAGTATGGATTTCCAGAAAAGCCGGTCGTTGAGGATCTGCTTCCAGTTGCCAAGCCCGTTCCACTCCATCGGGCTGATGATGTTCCAGTTGAAGAAGGTGAGCACAATGGAGAATACAACTGGAAAAGTTGTGAATACCAGCAGGTGTGCCAGGTATGGCGAAACCATCAGGTAAGGCAGGTATCCCTTCTTCAGTCGGCTCATTTATCAGACGTATTGTGCGTTTTTTTCGGCTTCCCAGGCCATTTTCAGTGAATTTACACCATTTTTTCCGGTTATGATACGCTTATGGCCGGGGTCATTTATCCATTTAAGCTGGTCGCCCACCATATCACGCAGGATCTGCCTGTAAATAGTTCCTTTCTGCGCGTTCTTTCCGTATTCAAGCCTTACCAGGGCATCCACCTCATATTCCCTGAAATTACCCCTGCAGGATCTGTCAGGTCCGTGGTATTCCTCAACGACCGTCAGTTCAGCGCCGGGAAACAGCTTTACAAGTTTTTCCTTTTCGCTTTCATTTACCAGTGCATTTATCACTGCCCTTACGGGTACCCATTCGTACAGAGTCACATCCCCCCTTTCGAACAGCAGGCGTAATTCCTGCCTGTCGAACCTTCCGGGCTGGTCGAACCCGTGGTACATGTTTACCAGTCCACCACTGTACAGGCCGGTCGATTGCACCCTGGAGTAATAATCCTTTCTGAACCCGGGTCTTCTTACCTTCTGTGAGGTCACATGCTTTCCTTTGCCAAGCCATCCCTCGAACATGTCGAAGAAATGAACTGCATGCTCGATGAATTTCCCGCCGCTTATGCTGTGGTCCCACATCCAGTGGTCAGGGCCGAGGTTTTCGTCGGAAGCGTAGTTCTCGAAGTAACCGTGGAGGAAGCCTCCGGGAATTTCTGAAGAGATCAGTTCTGAAACCTTCTGGTACAAAGGATTGTATCGTTGCATAAGGTTCACAACGTACAATAGTCCTTTTTCTTCGGCGAGCCTCTCTACTTCTTCAGCGTGCTCCGGCCTGAGCGCGGCAGGTTTTTCACAGATAACATGCTTACCCGCTTCCAGCACGGCTTTGCTTTGTTCATAATGAAGGTTGGGCGGGGTGGCAATATAGATAAGGTTGATATCTTTTTCTCTCATCATTCCCGGGAAGGTTTCAAAAACTCTGGCTTCATATTTTTCTGCAAACGCCTTTGCCCTTTCCACGTCAACATCAAAAACTCCGCCAACGGATATGCCTTCGTTCTCAAGGAAAGCATCGACCGAGAACATCGAAAAACCTCCGGCACCTACAACTCCTGCAGAAACATTCATAAGATCAAGGGTTTAAGTTGGTTTGATCTGTAAAGTTAATGTTTTCAAGGAAACTATTAAAAGTTCAGCCCCTTCAGGGCTGGTTCTGATCTTCACCATACGTCATCTCCACCCCTTTCAGGGATGGTTAATCAGATAGGGCTCCTT
>CAZXWD010000059.1:0-4110 GCA_964644135.1 uncultured Bacteroidales bacterium
CAATGAACAATGAACAATGAACAATGAACAATGAACAATGAACAATGAACAATGAGCAATGAGTAATGAAATAATAATTCGAAAAACGACAATCGACAATTATAATCACCATTCACGACTCACGATTCACGACTCACGGTTTTGACACGTTTTCTCCAGCATATTTCACCCCGGGGGTTTCACTGGCGGGTAAGGACCGGTGAAAAAGTCATTTATCTGACTTTCGACGATGGCCCCACTCAGGAGCTAACAACTGAAATTCTTAAAATTCTGGGCCGCTACAATGCACAGGCCACTTTTTTTTGTGTCGGCCAGAATGTGGAAGAGCTGCCCGAAGTCTATTCCCGGATCATATCGAGGAAGCATATTACAGGGAATCATACTTACCACCACCTTAATGGCTGGAAAACAGGCAAGTCGGCTTATCTCTCGGATGTAAGCAAGTGCGATGCCCTCATGGGATCCCCTTTTTTCAGGCCACCCTATGGGAAGATCAAGTTATCGCAGGCAAATGTCCTGAGAAAGCATTACAAGATCATAATGTGGGATGTGCTTTCGAGGGATTTCGACAGGAAAATGAGCAAGGAGGATTGCCTCCACAGGACCATTCATCTTACAAGGCCGGGTTCCATAGTGGTATTCCATGACAATATCAAAGCCGCTGACAATATGCTTTATTGCCTCCCTCACTACCTCGAGTATTTCAGCAAGGAAGGGTACCGGTTTGAAGGGTTGAGGGAAGAGGTGTTTTAGTTTATTATTCCAGCTGCCCGTAAAACCTTGCCCTGTCTATAGCTTCACCTGCCAGCAGCAGTATCAGCACAAGAACACTCGATGAAAGATCCATGAACGGGAAAAGAAGGAGGGGCAGGACAAGCCCGGCGGTGAGCCTCGTCACTGCCAGCGGATCTGTCAGTGTCTTTGATTGGATCTGCTGATAAATAAAAAGGGCTAGCTTCACCAGTAACATGATCACGACCAGGATCTCAGAACCGGCAAACCACCCGGCAAAAAGCAATCCCGTGAGCAATGTATCGGCGCTGTGTAATTTCAGCTTGTGTCCTTTTCTCACAACATCATACACTCTGTCAATACTGAAAAGTGCAGCCAGCCCGAACAGTAAAGAAAGGAAACCCACAAATTCCGGGCGGGGCGAAAAAACAAACCAGGCGCCGGTAAGGAAAAAAAGTGCGAAAAAGACAATCTCCCTGCTCAGCCATGAATCCTTGAAGTGCACCACCGACCGCCACGCCCTGCCTTTCTTCCCGAGGTGAAGTAATGAAACAACCCCGGCTCCGATACCTGCAAAGAGGAAAAGTAAAGGTGAAAGGACCATTTCTCCAATCACACCTCCTGCCAGATAGCCCATCATCAATGAAGCTATAAAAGTGAAAACGGCCAGCGGCCAATCCTCATCCAGGCTGATCCGCTTTTCTTCCTTTTTGATATCTTTCTCAACTGTTTCTATATTCTCAGGGAAATAATGCACTTCGGGGCCTGACGGAAGGCGGTGGGGAATGATGTTGACCGCCGGCTCTATGCCATAATGGTTAAAACCCTGCGTGGGAGCAATTTCCTCCCCGATGGGGCCGTAGTCAAGCGCGCCTGTCGGGCAAAGCAGGGCACAGGCAGGTTTTTCACCATTGGTGATCCGGTCGAGGCAGAAAGTGCATTTCTCCACGACACCTTTTTCGATACTGTATTTAGGTGCATCGTACGGGCAGGCCCAGGTGCAGTAACGGCAGCCTATGCATTTCTCTTCATTGTGGACAACAGCGCCGGTGGCTTTGTCCCTGGAAAAGGCTTCGGCCGGACAGGCCGGCTTGCAGGGGGCCAGTCCGCAATGGTTGCAGGCGATGGAATAGTGAAAAACCGGTAAACCGGGGACCTTTCGTTCGTTGTATGTATTTATTTCCCGCCAGTCTTCACTTAAAATACCTGCATTTTCTATGGCACAGGCCAGCACGCAGGCGCTGCAGCCCGTGCACTTATTAAGGTCGATGATGAATCCTTTCCTACTCATAGTTTTTCCACCTGCACCATGTTATCGTGAAAGGCTGTTCCATGGCCCATATCGGTTTCCCTTCCCTTCGAGAGGAAATTGGGTGTTCCGCCTTCTTCCATCCATAGTCCGTTGAATACAGCGACGCATCCTTGCAAAATACCCGGATCGATATGGGCTTTTATCCATATTTCCCCCCTGTTGTTAAATATTCTTATGGTGTCTCCCTCTTCAATGCCCCTTTCTGTGGCATCTTTCGGTGAAAGCTGTGCCATGGGTTCGCCTGCCACCGACCTGATCATTTGAAGGTTCCCGAACTGTGAGTGTATACGGTCCTTGGTGTTGGGGGTAAGAAGAAAAAGAGGGAATTCTTTGTCTTTGTCTTCTGCAAGTTCACTGAAGCCGGGAAGTTCATCGGCACCCCAGAGTTTCCTGGTATTTTCACTGTAAAGCTCTATCTTCCCTGACGGGGTTTTGAATTCCAGTTCCCTGAAAGCTATCTCTTCATGGCCGGGTGGCAGCAACGGGCCCTGCAACACCTTTTTCCATGATAGTCCGGGTTGCTGCCGCACCTTATCGTTCAGGAAAAGCTCGATCCCATCGTCGCCGGGTTCCGGCAGGTATTTATCGATCAGATCAGTTTCAATGCCAATCCGCTGGGCCAGCCGGTAATAGATCTCGGTTTCGGGCATTATTTCCCCTGCCGGTTCAAGCACCTTAGGCTTGTACTGTATATAGGGGTTCCAGTAAGAGCCTATAATGTCCGACTGTTCAAACATGTTCCTGGCAGGAAGTATGATATCGGCCTCCCTGGCCGTATCGGTCATGAACTGGTCGACCACCACCCGGAAGTCAAGTTTCCTGAAAGCTTTGATTATTTTGTTGGTATCGGGGTTTTGAGTGACAGGATTGCCTCTCTCCACCCAGATCATTTTCAGTTCCGGATCGCTGGTATTGAGCATGTCGTCCCCGAGGCGTGCCATGGAAATGCTCCTTCTGAAAATGCCATCGGGCTTTTCTGGGGGATAGTAAGAGAGCGGTTCTTTGATCTTATCAAAAACATAGCTCTGAAGGTTGGCATAGCCGAAGGTAGCTCCGGGCTTGCCGATATTGCCTGTGAGCACGCTCAGCGCCAGCAGGGCCCTTATGGTTTGCCCCCCATTTGTAAAACGCTGCATCCCGTAGCCGGGGATCAGGCTCATCGGTTTAACAGTCCCGATAAGGTTTGCCAGCTTTTCAATGTACTTTTCAGGTACCTTGCACACGGCTGAAGCCTTCCCGGGGTGCCACTCCCCTGCCCTTTCGGCAAATGCCTCAAAGCCCAGCACATTATCCTTAATAAATTCCTTGTCTATAAGACCGTCCCTGATAAGTATATGCGCCACCCCCAGTGCCAGGGCTGCATCGGTGCCCGGTTCAGGCTGTATCAGCAGGTCGGCGATCTCGGCTGTCTGGGTGCGGCGGGGATCGATGACCACTAAACGGGCTCCTTTCTTAACGGCATTTTCAATGAAAACCACCTGGTGGATGTTGGTCTCGGCAGCATTCTTTCCCCACAGGATGATCAGTTTGGCGTTTTCAAGGTCCCAGGGGGCATTGTGATTGTTCTCGCCCAGGGTGAGGCGCACCGCTTCGAGCCCTGCCGGCCAGCAAAGGTTTCCGTACATGGTGGTAGCCCCTCCGAAGATCCTCCAGAAATTTGTGCTGAATTCGTTCACCAGTCCCGACATGCCACTGGCAGCATAGAAGAGGATGCTCAGTGGGCTGTATCTTTCCCTGAAGCGGACCATCCTTTCGGCGATCTCACCCAGCGCCTCTTCCCATGAGATCTCCTCAAACTCATCATTGTTGGTCTTTCGCAACGGGGCTGTGATCCTCTCTTTAGAGTGCGCCCGTTCGAAGTAGCTGAGACCTTTAAGACAGATTCCTTCAGGGGTTGCCCTGTTATCCGGAAGTGGTTCAAATCCTGTGATGCGGCCGCTTTCCACTGTGACCTTAAAGGAACAGGTGCTGTAGCAGTTACGGGGGCAGGCAGTGATGTATTGCGGCATCAGTCAGGATTATTTGATGTACTAAAAATACACATTTAAGTCAATTATTAAGTCATC
>CAZXWD010000059.1:4210-8446 GCA_964644135.1 uncultured Bacteroidales bacterium
TCCCTGAAAACATATTCCATGCCACCGGGCTTTTCAACCACTTCACTCACTGTATTTGCCTCAAGGAAATTTTCCACGTGCCCGGCAATGCCGGTTTCATAATCCCTCGGTTCCAGAAGCAACCTGACCGGGGCCCTTTCGATCAACAGATAGAATGCCTGCCTTACCTTATCCGCTTTCTTAAGGTAGCTCTCACGTTCGAGATAGTATAGCTGGTTCTCCACATTCTCCTGTCCTTCGCATAGCTTAAACCCCATAAAAGTATTATACCTGATGGCCCGCTTATTCGATCTGAGTATTCGTGCATAAACTTTCATTTCGAAGATCTCTACAAATGTCTCGGAAAGTATCATGGCCACCATAATAGGTACGGGTGTGTTATAGACCCCTTCATCCCAGTAAAAAACACCTGACTCACAGGATTTCTCCTTCCAGTTGATATCCCTGGCATTGATCAGGCCTATTTTTTTGTACTCATGTTCAATTATAAAGTAAAGATTCGTATCGTTGTTTATCGAATGGTACCATTCAACCTGCTGCTCACTGGAGATGTAGCCCCGGTATTCCATATACCGGTTAATGGCAGGGGAATTCCTCCACTGGCGGACAAGCTCAATGTCCTCCCTGCGCAGCCTGATCAACCGAATCTTTCCTTTGGAAATGATCATAAAACCCTGGTGATGGAATAAGGAGGTTTTTTGTTCTGTACCATGTAGATCCTGCTCAGGTATTCACCGATAATACCAAGTGAAAACAGAATAAGGCTTGTGGTGAACAATATGGCAACGATCAGAGACGACCAACCGAGCGGTACATCGAACACCAGCTTATTGATAATGAAGATCACAGCCATCACGAAGAACACAAGGGATGAAAGCAGCCCTCCGTAAATCATGATCTTAAGGGGGATAGTAGTGTAATAGATAAGCAGATTCGAGAACATCCCCCATAGCTTCAGGAAAGTGTACCCCGTCTGGCTTTCCTTTCGCTTTTCGTGCCTCACAGGGATGAAATTGATATTGTCGGTATACCAGAGAAGCAATTCATCAATAAAAACAAAGTTCTGGTGATGTACCAGCAGCTTTTCTATCACTTCCCTGTCGATCAACCGGAATGAAGAACCCTCGCCCGGCCTTCCGTACCAGCTTGCACTTCTTTTGAGCAGCTTGCTGCCAAGGTTCCTTGTACGGGAATGCTTTTTCTTATGATAAATACCATAAACAAGGTCGAAACCACCCTCCTCCTGCGAAGAAACCAGTTTAACCATTTCCTCAGGCGGTGTCTGCAGGTCATCATCCAGTGTAAGGATGAATTTGCCCCTGGCAAAATTAAAACCGCAGAAGGTGGCGTTGTGCTGGCCGAAATTCTTGCTCAGCCTTACTGCAGTTACCCGGTCGGGATCAGAATCCTTGATCTCCTTAAGTTTTTCCCAGCTATCATCTGTGCTTCCGTCGTTCACAAAAATGATCTCATATCCTTTACCGGTACCTTCGAGCGTCTTTTTTATGCGGTCGAAAAGCTCGTTGAGGGTGGGGCTGCTGTTATAAACGGGGACCACAACAGAGTACTGTATCTCATTCATATTGATAGTTTTTTAACAAAAATAGTAAAGGAAACGACTTCATTGAAAAAGCCACCATTGCAAGGTACAAAGAGTGCCCCTTAAAATCACTCCTTCGGGGAAAAAGGTTATCTTTGTTCTTTAGAATCATTACAGATTACAGTGAACAGATCCGGCAGGAAATTATTGCTCATAAATCCTTTCACCAAAGGTAAAAAAGATGCATTCCTGGATGTGCATGCTCTTTCGCCACCCCTGGCGCTCGGGATCATTGCGGCGTTGACCCCTGACGACTGGGAAGTGGAGATCCTGGATGAAAATTTCGAGAATTTCGAAGCCCGGGATGCCGACCTCGTTGGTCTGACTGCAATGACTGCCAATGTTAACAGGGCTTATGAAATAGCGGCAATCTACAAGAAAAAAAACATTAAAACGGTTATCGGAGGGATCCATGCTTCCATGCTGCCCAAAGAGGCGGGAAGGTACGTTGATTGTGTGGTAACCGGTGAAGCAGAGAGCGTGTGGAAGGGCCTAATAAATGATTTTGAGAAGGGCGAACTGAAGCCCCTCTACGAAGGAAAGCTACTTCCGATGGAACAATCGCCTTTTGCCCGCCGCGACCTGTTCCACCCCGGTTATTCATATGCCAATATCCAGACAACCCGGGGATGCCCTATGAAGTGCGAGTTCTGCTCGGTCCATACTTTCAACGGTCAGCACTACCGTGAAAGGCCCGTGGAGCATGTGCTCGATGAACTGGAAACCATCCCGCACGATAAGGTATACTTTGTGGACGACAACATCATAGGCTACAGTAAAAAGTCGAAGGAAAGGGCAAAGAAGCTTTTCAAGGGAATGATCGAAAGGGGGATAAAAAAAGACTGGTACTGCCAGGCTTCCCTCAATGTGGCCGATGATGAAGAGGTGCTGGGCTATATGGCCGGAAGCGGCTGCAAGATGATACTCATAGGCATTGAATCAGAGAATGTCCATGCACTTGAAGAGGCCAACAAGAAGCTGAACCTGAAGATGGGCATTGAGAGTTATAATAAGGTTTTCGACAGGATCCACAGTTACGGTATCAGTGTGCTCGGGGCATTGATCTACGGTCTCGACTCCGACTCGGAAGATGACCTTTTCGCAAGGACACGCTTTGCCATCGAGAGCCGGATGGATGCCATGCAGGCCACCATCGTCACCCCACTTCCCGGCACGGGCCTTTACAAGAGGCTGGAAAGGGAAGGAAGGCTGGTGTACACCAATTATCCCGATGACTGGGACCACTACCATTTTATGGAAGTTGTGCACCATCCCGGCAAAATGAGACAGGTAGAACTCATGGAGGCTATGTGGAAGAACTGGGATACCCTTTACGATCACAAGGTCATACAGAAAAAAATGCTGGAAACCCTGAAGGCAACGAAAAACCCCCTGGCCGCAGCCTGGTCGTACCTCTCGAATGTGGAAAGGCACAATGTTGTCTTTATGGGAAAACGGGAGCCAATCGATCCTGCCAGGTACCTGAAGGGCATGGAAAAAATAAACGCACTTTGAAAGCCGCCGGGGAAGAAGAAATAAAGGTAGCTGGAATTGAGCCAGGAAAGGTCAGGGACATACCGATGTTTTTCATCGTGGGCCGCCCGCGTTCCGGCACTACCCTGCTCCGTACCCTTTTCGACGCCCATCCGGAGGTAAATATCCCCCTTGAATGTAAGTTCGTGCTCGACCTCTGTCCCCGCTATGGAAAGACCAGGAACTGGACAGAGAAAGATCTGGAAAACTTTCAGAAGGACCTCAGTGAACAGCTTCTCTTCAAGACCTGGAAAATCGATAAAGAGGAACTGAGGGCCAACCTATTGGAATGCCGGGGAAAGAACAGCTACGGCACTGTTTGTAAAACAGTGTATGCCACCTACCGTTCCTTTTTCGAAAAAGCAGGGCTGAAGTGGTTCGGCGACAAGAACCCCGGATACACTATCTATACCAAAAAATTGCTGGAAATTTTCCCGGATGCCAGGTTTATCCACATTGTAAGGGATTACCGCGACAACCTGGTATCGATCAAGGATGTGGATTTTGAATTGCCTGTTCCATCCCTTGTAACCATGAAATGGAAGCTGTTTTACAGGAAGTTCTTAAAAGACAGCAGGGAGAAACCGGAGTCGTATTATTTGATCAGGTATGAGGACCTTGTAAGCGAACCTGTTGAGGAATTCAGGAGGCTTTGTGATTTTCTCGGGCTGCCTTTCGATAGATCGGTGTTTGACTTTACAGATAAGAAAGACGAAATATTCCAGGCCTACCCGAAGGAATTTGTCACCACCTACCATGCAAACCTGCTGAACAAAGTAAACAGATCGCGGGTGGGGGTATGGAAGAAAAAACTGACAGAGAAAGAGATCAGCATCTGCGACCATACCGTGGGTACCCTCGCAGAAGAAGCGGGTTATGAAAGAAAATATGAAAAGGCTTCACCTGCCACAAGGATCAGGGCCCTGCCGGGCATATTCCTGGCACGTTTCCTGGCCTTTCTCACGGTCCTTGTCGACCGGCTCCCCTACAAGCTCCGCATCAACATCCTCAACAAGTGGCCGCTCAGGATCGCAATGTTCTACCTGAGGATCTTCAGGCCGGGAAAGGTGAAGGAGGTGCATGGGGAGATCTTTAAATAGAGT